>NZ_CP020697.1 GCF_003611275.1 Sulfitobacter sp. D7 | reverse complement strand
ATGCACTCCCGCAGCACGATCGAGTCTAGATGCGGCGACAAGCTATAGTGAGCGGCGAAAAAGGCGGCCCAACATATGGAACCAACGGTGCGGCCTTCTGCGCAGCACTCAACTCGAACGGCGCGGTAAAAATACTTTAACCTACTGTTTTAAAATACATTTATGTAACTGCACGGCTGTCAAACGGCACATGGCTTGAAGCGTCGAAACGCCTAGCGGATCCGCAAACACGACAGCCACGCAGCGAGCTGCATCAGAAAAGTTCTACATCTGAACCGTGGTCACTTGGTTCCGTCAAACACATCGCCCATGCCACTCCAACACATAATAAATCGTGTCAGTGCCATAGGAGACAACGAGAATCGGCTGGGTTGCCCCAGCCGATTCTTTGCGTCACGCGGCGTCTTTGGGGCCCCAGGGGATGATCGCCTGCAGGGACAGATCGTCCTGGCTTGCCGCCTTGCCGAGGTTGGCGTTGAAGCCGTGGTCGCGGATGGTCAGCGTGTAGTAGTCTGCGCCGGTCTCCTTGTTCTGCTTCTTCCAGATGCCGCCGCATTCGACCAGCTTGCCGCGCGGGGAGCGGCCGAGGACGCGGTGCGTGGGGGCCATCGGGTTCGAGCTCGCGACGGGTTCGACCGTGATGTCGAGGTCGAAGGTCAGGGTCGAGATGGAGCCGACGCCTTTGGCGGTTTCGATGTCGGCGCTGGTGAATTTGATGCAGTTCGTGGTCATTGCTCTTCTCCTTGTTTGCGTTGCAATGATGGTCAACTTGCAGCTGGCCAAGGCCCGGCCACACCGAAGGCGAAGCGCAGCGGAGAGGGGCAGGCGCCGATCTTTTTGCCGCGCGAGGATTGGCCCACCCCTGTTCTTTGGTGGGTCAGGGGAAAAAGATCGGCGACAACCTTTGTGGACGGGACGACAGCTGCGACCAGCATGTCATGCAACTCAGACATCGGGAGAAGTGCGGTGGCCGCGAAGGAAACTGGGTGAACAGCCGAGGGAGTTGCCACCAGAATCTTGGCTTCTTACTAACTCACAGAAGATGAGACATCGTCCAGACGTCAAAGTCGCATCCCCAGGATCACTAACGTGCCGATAGTCTTCGCTGAAGCGCCCAAGATGCGGAGGAGTGCTCGACGCGAACAGAGCGTGGAACGAAAGGCCGGGTCGCCACGAGACACCGCAACCATCCAATAGCCCTAAATGACAGCCCGTCTGGTTGGTTCGGTCAGAAAATGCGACAAGATATTTGGTCAAGGGCCGCCGGTACCAACGGACAGAGCATACTGCCTAGCTCTAGCATCAGTTGCCAACTTGCCCTTCCAGTGCGCATACTATACGTCATTGACACATACGCCGCCAAAACCTATATGGAACTGACGATGACGCGATTGCAGACAGTGGTCGAACTGCCCGAATTCCAAAGGCGCGCCAAGGCAATCATGTCGGACCAGGAGCGTGAGGCGGCGATCAACTTCATTGCCGCCAATCCGGAAGCGGGCGTCTCTCTTGGCGGCGGATTACGCAAAGTCCGCATCCCGAGAGAGGGGAGCGGCAAGAGTGGCGGCTTCAGGACGGTGTATGTCTTTGGCGGGACCCATATGCCGATCTTTCTGATCACGGTCTTCGCCAAGAATGAGAAAGCCAACCTGTCAAAGACCGAACAAGCTGCTGCGGTAGAGATGAGCAAGGCGCTTGTCGCGAAATATGGAGACGCAACATGAGTGCATTTGAAACCGTATCCAAGGGCCTCGAAGAGGCTCTGGCCTTCGCGAATGGCGATTTGGCCGACGCCAAAGTGCATGAAGTTTCCGTGGCGGAGGTCGATGTCGCCGAAGTCCGGCAACGGACGGGCCTGTCCCAGGCCGAGTTTGCGAAGAGCATTGGCGTCGCGAAAGGTACGCTCCTGAACTGGGAACACGGGCGCCGGCACCCGACAGGCCCAGCACAGGTTCTGCTGGCATTGATCGCCAAGAAGCCTTCCGTCGTACAGGACCTCTTGCGCGGGGCGTGAACCGGGGCCTAAGCCCCGATCCTCTTGATGCGGATTCCGAGCTTGCGGGCCTTGTCGACGATGTTCTCGGTGATGCCCGAACCGGGCGTGGCAATCAGACCCTGTGGCATGGTTTCGAGCATCTTGTCGTTGCGCTTGAAGGGGGCGGCCTTGCCGTGGCTCTTCCAGTCGGGCTTGAAGACCACCTGGGTGATCCCACGGGTATCTGCCCAGCGGGCCGCGATCATCTCGGCGCCTTTGGGCGTGCCACCATGCAGCAGCACCATGTCGGGGTATTTCGCATGGGTGGCATCGAGGACGGACCATATCAGATCGTAAGCCTGATAGTCCCCGCCTGAGAAAGCGATCCGCGTGCCTTCGGGGCAGTGCACCTCGGTCTCCTTGCGACGCTTGGCCGAGAGATAGGCCCGGCTGTCCACCACGGCGGAGGTGAGGCCGCGATGTGAGACCTTGGATCCGGTGCGGGGGAGCCAGGGCGAACCGGTGGCGGCCGAGAAGTGGTCTACGGCCAGATCGCGCATCTGCTCGAAGGCGTCGCGATGGTCCCAGAGCTTGAGCCCGATCATCTGGAGGCGCTCGAGTTCGACCGAGGCGACCTCGGAGCCGTCCTGTAGCCCCAAGCTTTCCCTGACCTCGAATTCGTTGTCGTCGAGAAGCTTCTGGATATGGGTGAGCCGACGATGGAAGATCGAGGTGAGGGACCAGAGCATCTCTTCGAGATTGTCTTCCAACTGGCTGCCAGTGAGGAGGCCGATGGTGGTGTCAAAGAGGGTCGCCATGGCGAGTTCGACTTCGTCGGGCTGGGGCAGGGGGCGGTGATCGGTCTCGCCGGGTCCCGGTGTTGCGCCGTGAAGTGCCAGGTGGTCGAGGATGCCGGAGGTCACGCCGGTCTCCTCTTGGATGTCTGTCTGATGGGGCATTGTCTGGTTCCTCTGTTTGATCTGACCCGATTTGGATGGGGCGATATCAGGACCGGCGGCGACCGGGCCGCATCCGTCAGGATCGGAGCGCAGCGGAGAATGCGCCCAAGGCCGGAAAATTGCTCCCGCGAGGAATGGCCCGAAGGGGCAGGGGAATTTTCTGGTTCGGGGGGCATTGCTGCCCGGGCGAGGGGCACTCTGCCCCGACCCGCCGGTCCATCGCTCCCCTTATCCAAACGGGATCAGATCGAACCCGCGGAACCTTTGCCCTGTCCGGCATCACCGGGGAGACTGGCGCTCATCCGTCCTCGATCTCCAGACCGTTTGCCTTCATGGCCCCTAACAGAGACCGGCGCAGCGCATCTCTGCCAAATGTCCGCAGATCATCGTTGAAATCGCCCAGTTCAGGGACGAGATAACCGCAGGAAATTCCTCGATATTCCAGTTGGTTACGCAATCTTATGGATGCATTGCGTCCGGCATCGTCATTGTCCCGCGCGATCCAGATGCGCTGAATCCCCGGCGATGGAATGAAGAGGCCGAGATGGGTGGCGGTGAGACAGGAGGCGAGGTCGAACTCCGGGAGAGCCGTTCCGATTGAGAGGGTGTTTTCGAGCCCTTCGCCGACGATGAGATCCGAGCGACCCGCGCCGGCCCAGAAGCGGATGGCATGGCCGTGCAGCTGCCCAAGGATCCGTTTGGGTCTCTCGATCGTGGCCAACCCGTCGGTAGACGGGTCGAGATAGACCCGCGCGCATCCGGTGATCTGGCCCCGTTTGTCGGTGATCTTTGCGAGCAGGGCAGGGGCCCTTCGCGGCTGATCGGGATCGTCCTCGCCCTGCCGCAGGAAGACTCGAGGGTGATAGCGCAGGGCAGGTCCAAGCCGTGTGATGCCGCGCCCCTGCAGATAGGTGGCGGCCGGGGTGCCAAGCACCGGCTTGCCAGCGGCAAAGAGCTTCCGCGCCCGCGCGATGCGTTTGGCGGAGGCTGCATCAGGGCGCTCAGCCCTTTGGGTGTCTCGAGGTGCGGCAGGGCAGGGGGCCTCGCCGAGAAAGGACCGGGCCTCCCTCAGCGTCTCCTTGAGCGTGACCGACCCAAGCCGTTCCTGCAGCAGGTCGATGAGATCGCCATATTCACCCGTCGCGAAATCTTGCCAGGATCCGGCCTTGCGCTCACCTTGAGCTTGCAGACGGATGGCGAGGCTTTGGCCCTTTGCACCGGACGTGTCGCCGACCTGCCAATAATTGCCCTGCTTACGACCCTCGGGGAAATACTGGCGGCAGAAACTCTCGGCACGGTCTGCCAGAGCGGCCGAGAGGTCTGCGATGCTGCGCCGCGCGCTCATGCGGCGACATCCGCTGCGCTGGCACCCACCGGGTGCTCAGCCAGAACCCGCGCCAGCACGTCAGTGCCATCCACTGGGATGAACACCCGAGTCTTCCACTGGATCACCTCGGCAAAACAACCCATCGCTTTCAGACGGGGCAGGGCCGCGCCCGACGCGCCGATCAGCTCAAGTCTCGGCTGTCCCATGACCAACGACCGGCGCAACTGGTAGCCGCCGAGGAGGTTCAGGGTCGTCCTGGCTTCCATCACCGCGCTGAGCACTTCCTGCGGCGACATCTCGATCTGACAATCGAGACCAAGGCGTGAATAGACATTCAGGAGCTGCTCCTGACTGACGAGACGGCCGATAGCGCGCTCCCCGTCCTCGGCCTGCAGGCGGTAAATGCGCATGTTGTCGGCAGGAAGCCGGTCCCAGATCGGCAGGAGGAGGCCGCAGATCAGCGTGATCTTCGATGTGGTGAACTGCGGCACCGCGTCGACCTCAGCCTGCCAGAGCTGTTCGAACATCGCATCGTCTATCTCTTCCCAGTGCGATTTCGAGAACTCGGTGAGGGCGAGGATCTCGGTCGCCATGGGCCGTAGCAGTTTCACCCGCAGGATCGGTACGCCATCCTCATCCATGAAGGCCGGCGCCTTCACCATCAGGGCCGCGCGTTTGGAGGTCTTGTTCCAATAGAGCGTCGCGCCTTTGTTATCAGCGCAGATGGCTTTCACGCGGGACAGGGTGAGCGGATCGTTTCGATCCGTACGCTCAACGGTCAGGGCGGTGGCCGTCGCCCCCGTCGCCTCATGTTCGAAGATCACCTTGCGGTCGACGATCTCGAATTTTTCGGCGCGCAGGGTCTCTAGCCCGACGTCCAGCGTGCCAGCCTGCCGTGCGTCCTCGATGATGGCCGAAAGTAACCCGCCGAAAGCCTCGAAGATCGCGTCCTGCATGTCGATCCGCAGTGCCAGACAGCGGTTCAGGAACTGCTGGATAGGCGGCAGATTCTCTTTCATCGTGCCATCCGCCTCATCGAGTGTCAGCCCGGTCATCTCCTGGAACCTGGCATATGAGCAGGCGTCGATCTTGCCCGCCCGCAGCTTGTAGAAGAACTGTCGCAGCGCCGCGCGTGCGTAGGGGCTCTCAAGATTGTCCTCGGCGCGGAACATGTTCTGGCCGCCGGTTTCGCGCTGCCCCTTGGTGATCGCCCCGAGCGTGTCGAGGCGGCGCGCGATGGTGGAGAGGAACCGTTTCTCACCCTTCACGTCTGTTGCGACGGGTCGAAACAGCGGCGGCAGCGCCTGATTGGTGCGGTTGGTGCGCCCGAGCCCCTGGATCGCATTGTCGGCCTTCCAGCCGGGCTCAAGGAGGTAATGCACCCGCAGGCGCTGGTTCTTGGCCCCGAGATCGGCATGATAGCTGCGCCCGGTGCCACCGGCATCGGAGAAGATCAGGATGCGCTTGGCATCATCCATGAAGGCCTGGGTTTCTCCGAGGTTGGAGGAAGCGGGACGCTTCTCGACCTTGAGCCGCCCCTCCCGCGTCTTCACGATGCGCCGTTTGCGCCCCGTGACCTCGGCCACAGCCTCCCCTCCGAAATGCCAAAGGATCTGGTCGAGAGCACCCTGTACTGGGGCGAGGGCACCGAGATGCTCGACAAGCTCGTCCCGCCGCCGCTCCGCCTCGCGGCAAATGATGTGATTGCCATCGCCATCGACGGCCGGGCGCGAGCGCAGATCCCCGCTCTCGTCGGTGTAAGGCTCGAAGAGCCGCGTCGGGAAGGAATGCATCAGGTAGTCCATGATGTTCTCGCGCGGCGTAAAATCGACCTGCAGATCATCCCACTCCGAAGGCGGGATCTCTTCGAGACGCCGTTCCATCACCGCCTCGCTGGTCGACACCACCTGGATCACCGCCGAATGTCCCGCCGCCAGGTCCGCCTCGATGGCGCGGATCAGCGAGGGGCATTTCATGGCGGTGATGAGGTGGTTGAAGAAGCGCTGCTTGTTGCTCTCAAACGCCGAGCGTGCGGCGGATTTGGCCTGAGGGTTCAAGGTGCCTGTCTCAGACGAAATGCCAGAGGCTTGTAGGGCAGCCTCAAGGTTGGTGTGGATGATCTGGTAGGCATCAGCGTAGCTGTCGTAGATCGCGACCTGGGCGGGCGTCAGCTCATGGACCAGCATCTCGTATTCGACCCCGGCATAGGAGAGGGACCGCGCGAGATAGAGCCCAAGCGCCTTCAGGTCGCGGGAAATCATCTCCATGGCGGCGATGCCCCCGGCCTCCATCGCGGCGACAAATTCTGCCCGCGTCACGAAGGGGAAATCTCCCGTGCCCCAGAGACCGAGGCGCGAAGCATAGGCAAGATTGCCAACGACCGTCGCCCCGGTGGCCGAGACATAGAGTACGCGGGCGTCGGGCACGGCGTTTTGCAGCGCGAGGCCCGCAAGGCCTTGTTGAGAGGCCTTTTTGTCGCCGCGGTCGGACTTTTCGCCGGCGGCATTGGCCATGGCGTGGCTTTCATCAAAAGCGATGACCCCGTCGAACCCCTCGCCGAGCCAGGAGGTCACTTGCTCGAGGCGGGCAGCCTTGCCCTCACGTTCAGCCGAGCGCAGCGTGGCGTAGGTAACGAAGAGGATGCCCTCGGGCAGGCGTATGTCGCTGCCTTGGCGGAATTTTGAGAGCGGCACGATATCGCTTTCACGCCCGCCGAGCGCCATCCAGTCGCGTCGCGCATCCTCGATGAGCTTGTCGCTCTTCGAGACCCAGACCGAGCGGCGACGCCCCTGCAGCCAGTTGTCGAGAATGATACCCGCGACCTGTCGCCCTTTACCGCATCCAGTGCCATCACCGAGGAACCAGCCCTTGCGCAGGCGGAAGGCGCCTTCGTCACCCTCAGCCGCTGCAATCAGTTGGCCTTCGATCTCGCCACGCTTGAACAAGCCTTTGAGATGCGTCTCGTGTGCATTGCCCGCGTAGATCACGCTTTCGAGCTGCGGCGCAGAGAGGAGACCGTCTCGAACGAGGGTCTTCGGCAGAACGGGGCGGTAGCTCGGCACGGGCGGCGGCACCGAGGCCATGGCGGCGGATTGCACAAGTGCTGTCGGATGCTCCGCCGCGCCGTCGATCCGGATCGCCTGCAGGTCATAGACCTCGTAGACCGTGTCCTGCAACGTGCCATAGGGTTCGCTCCAGGCTTTTGGCAAGTAGTCGAGCGGGGCCGTCTCGATGTCGTCGAACGGATGCTTCGCGCGTTCCTCGGCGAGCGCACGGGTTTCTTTGCGTGCTGCGTTGCGCAGGGCGTGGAGGTTGGTGCGGGTCGGCTGAGACGGGACCGAAAGGGCCGATGTGGTGGGGCAGGGCGGGGGGCTGCGGCGTTCCGGGCAATGGGCGAGTACTACGGAGAGAAGATCACTCGTGGTCGCGCAGATCGGATGATAGGCGGCGTCAATATCAGCCGGTGCGGTCTCTTCAGCACCAGCCGCGCGCTTATCGATTACCGTCAACCGCGTGTCGATCGTGGTGCCATGCCGTGCGAAGACCTTGCCGTCGATGGGGGCCGAAAACACGACATCGGCGCTCTGGCCGATCCGCTGAAATGTCGACTGGAAGGATTTCAAAGAGGGACGGAAGCTTTCGCCGGTGATGACGACAAGCCGCCCACCAGGCGCGAGGCGTGCCAGGGCGGAAAGCACATGCTGACTGGTCGCTTGCCTAAACCGGCCCTCGACATGGTTGGCAGCGGAAAACGGCGGGTTCATCACCACGACCGAGGGCGTGATCGAGCGATCAAGACGATCGTCGATCGAGGCAGCATCGTGGTCAGATACGGCGGCATCGGGGAACAACTGCCCCAGTAGGGCGCGGCGCGTGTCGGCAAGTTCATTCAGCGCCAACCGTGCACCAGCGATCTTTGCAAAGATGGCCAGCATGCCCGTGCCCGTCGACGGCTCGAGCATCAGGTCGTCGTCCCGAAACCCGGCGGCCTGCGCGACGATGGCCGCGAGGGGCAAAGGCGTGGAAAACTGTTGCAGACGGATACTGTCTTCGGAGCGGCGCGTGTGAGACGGGGCCAGAGCCGTGAAACGTTCGATCATGGTGAGGAAGGCCTGCGGCGACAGTGCCTGACGCTGCATCAGCGCGCCGTAGCGCGAGAGTATAAGGATTTGGGCGACCTCGGCCGCCTCATAGGCGTCTTTCCAGACCCAGGCACCACTTGTGTCACTGGCACCGCAAGCATCTTCCATCGCGGCGCGAAGTGCGGCGGCGTCGATGGACCTGCCTGCCTCGAAAACGGGGACGAGGATTTTCGCAGCCTGCATCAGGTTTTGGGCGAAGCGTGGGGCATCCGGCAGGGCAGGGGCTTCGGGCTCGGTTGCAAGTTGGACGGAATGGGGGTGAGCGTTCATCGGCAATCTCCGGGGTTGAGGGTTGGCCCCGAGCCCCGCGTGCACTCTCTCACCCGGGAGGGGTCACCCCTCCCGCCCTGTCTCTCACTCTTTCATGGCCTCGAAAACTGAAGTCTTGGCAGCGAAAACTTATCCACAAAATCTGGGGATGACGCTGTGGGCGTTGTCGCGCAAACCCATGCCAGGCTGCTGGGACACGGCCGTGCCTGCATTTTGGGCACCTCCAGCGAAACGGACCCGACACACAGCAAGCTCGGGGACCGAATGGTCAACGAGGAGAAATCGCAAGAGCTCAGAATGGGGATCTGCAAATAAAAAGGCGACATCCGGGAGGAGGTGGATGCCGCCGATTATTCCGGATCGGCTCAGGGAGGAGGAGAGAACCGATCACAAGAGCGAACATAGGAGCAATGCTGCAGTCGCACAATGGGCGGGCTATGACTTTTCTGCAATGCAGCAATGCATGTCCGCGATCGGGTGCTGCCCATAGTTCCGGTGTGTGGCGGCGAGTTATTCTATGGATATGCGGTCAATGCACCGGTCGCGGGTGGCGCATGGGGATCGGACCGAGGAACGGCATTCCGCGCCTCCGGCAAACAATGCGTCTCATAGGCGCCAACAAACCCCCAGCAAGCGTCGATCTCCTCGCCACCCTGTTCGACGATGTAACCATAGACACGCCCACCAAGGTAAGAATCGTAGTCGGCGGTCTCACCACGTAAGATGTCTACAGCCTGTTCGCGCAGGGCCTTGGTCACGCGTTTTACACCGAATTCCTTTCGGACCGCTTCGAGCGTCACGTAGACGTAACCGACCTGCCCAGAATCCCACGGGCAGTGGAACCCGACGGTGTTCATCGCGAGACCGGAATGGTCATAGAGAAACACAGGCAGAATGATTGCCTTCCGCTCGGCGCGGTCCCGCAGACGATCCATCGAGAGATCGCTCTGATCCGAGACGCCCGCAAGATCGCGCAGGAACGCCTCAGGGCTGTCGTACTGATGGCTGTCACCCAGCCGATAGCGGCGGTGCCAGCAGATCAGCGTACCGAGGTTGCACCACTCTCGTGGGTCCTCAGCGTCGGGGTCGTGGTAGATCTTGATCGTGTGGCCCTGGTGGACCTCCTCGTAGACGGGATCTTGCATGTCCATGTCCTTTCTCGAAACGCAATCGACCCGCCAAGCCGGTTGTGGCGCAGGCGGGTCGATCTGGATGGGATCAGATGGTTGGTGAGTTTGCCGCCCGGCGGATCAGGCGGCGGCGCGATTCTGGCGATGCTGGACGTGCTCGACAGAGACCTTGAGAAGCCAATCCTCAAAGCCAAGAATGGTCTGGTGACCCGCAACCGCCTGGACCCAGGCCGCACGCGGATCGCTGCCGATCTGCGTCGGGTCGTTGTCGATCCGGCCATTGGCCATCCACGGTTCGGGTTGTATGCGTCCGAGCCAGTCAGCCAGTGACGGGATACGCCCCTGGCAGTCTTCGCGCACATGCTGCTCGCCGATCCAGCGGATCGGAACGACCCGGCCCGCGCTGTTGATCAGGCTGCGACCGAACACCCGCTCGGCATCATAGATCCCGACCGTATGATGTTTTTGGGCTCTGTGAACAAAGAGACCTAGGTGCTCTTTAGATGAGTCAAACCAGTCATGCACATGTTGGTAATCATCTGGAACACCGCCAAATCTACGGGCCGAGCTTTCGGCGTGGTGGAGAGGATGTGCCATGTCAGAGCCCCTCATGTTCTGTGGTGTCGGTCTCGATGAAGCGGTTCGAGTGGCTGACATCGATCTTGTCCGTCTCGAGCGCCCAGGTCAATTCGCCATAGCCGCCCTCGTTGTTTTCGAAGCCAGGGCTCAGCGCATAGGCAAAGTCCCAGCCGAAATCTTCGACCCGTCGCCGCAGCTCTTCTGTCAGGGTAATCGTGTCAGGCGTCACGACGACCTCCTCGACATTGCCGGAATCGCCATAGCCTTCATATTGCACGTCGAGGCCGGTCACGCCGAGGCCGCGCAGTTCGGTGAGAAGGGCTGCGCGGGTCTCGACCCGCTGTTCGGCTGCCCGTCTCTGGGCTTCGAGCATCTGCGCGTAGAAATCATTTGCTTGTGTCATATCTTCGGTCCTTTGGAATTGAGGGAGGGTGAGGGCGACCGTCTTGCAGGCCGCGCCCCGGAGGTTTCCTTTGGGGGGCTTCAGGCCGCAGCGTCGCCGCGTTTCTCAGCCGTCCGGTCAACCAGGTTGAAATACAAATTCTCGGTCGCGCGCTTGAACCCCGGCGGTTTGCGCGGAGCGAGGCAGCGCACCGAGGCGCTGCAGCTCTCGCCGTGCTCCATCGCGAACTGCGTCACTTGGTCGATCAGATCATCCATGCCCGCGGCCTCGATGCGCTTTTCGGGGTAGTTCGCCAGCATCTGGAACTGGGTGACGACGAAGGCGCCATCGCGATGTGCGGGATAGAGGGTGATCTGGTAGTCGAGTGTCTTGGCCATCTCTGGTCTCCTGCGGCAGGCCGGACACGATCATCGCGCCCCTTGGAACCCGCCAGCCCGAAAGGACCGCCCTTTGTGCAAGGGCGATCCGTGGCGATGTCGGTGAAAAAGGGGCGTCAGTATTCCGACGGCAGAAGCAGGGTCAGGACCCGGCGCGTCTGATCAGGATCGGAGGGCTCAGGCGAGCCATAGGTGTAGTCGACGTCGTACAGGTCGATCTTGAACCAGACCTTCGTGCCGTCGAGGTCGATGACGCCCATCTCGTGCCATCCTTGCGGGTCGCTGTCAGCGTTGAACGCGTCAAATGAAGCCACGCTGCGGGTGAGAGCAAGCTGGGCATCGGGCCCAAGCGCTGCAACGCCACGGGTCATCACGAACTGGCCCTGCGGGGCATCGGTGACGAGGATATTGCCAAGGATAGAGCGACGAAAGGCGTCATTCTGCGAAGCGACGAGTGCGGCTTCCTTAACGGGATCGAGGTCAAGTGTGGTGGTCATGGGATATCTCCGGGACGGGCCCGCCGATCCGATATCGGCTGTTGGTAACCCGTCAGCCGGAAAGGGCCGCCCTCGATGTGAGGACGGCCCAAGGCTCATGTCGTGATCAGGTCAGCGTGCGGCTCGTCAAGCCGCATCCTCGCTGAGGAAGGCGGGCAAGGACGACGGTTCATCGCTCTCGGCGTCGCTCAGAGAATCTTCGGCGGACACATCCCCCTCCTCGGTCTCCGGCGCTTCGCCTGCCATGTCGGCAACAGCCTCCGCCGCACCGGCAAACACCATCCCGTCGGGCAGCCAGCGCGTCGTCCTGACAACCGTTGCGGCGTCGAACCCTTCCGTCTCGCCGGCCGTTTCCGCGAAGGCCCGCTCCATCGCGGCCGCGATATCGCCCTTACGCTCGCGATTGCGATCTTCGGCGTAATCGTCGCCAATGAGCTTGCGCGCGGTAGCGACCGCATGCCCCTTGTTGACCCGACCCCAGTAATTCTGAGCAGTCGGGCGCCAGCAGGCCGCCACATCGACGTCAAGACGCGCGCCGATCTCCTCGATGATCGGGGAGGGGCGATTGTCGGAGGAAAGCTGCGGCTTGACTGCCAGACCCGTCGCCCAGGCGAAAAGCGCCTGCTTGGCGGCAATGGGCAGCGCCGACATCGCCCGGAAGTTTTCGGGCTTCTCCAGCGTAATCCAGTCGGTGGCGAGGCCCTGCTCCAGCGCCTCGAGCATCTTCTGGGCAACAGTATCCGAATGCAGCACCTCGCGGTTCTGCGCCTGGAAGGGCCGGATCGAGATATCGAGCGCCTCGTTGTTGTAGGACCGCCCCAGAGCCTGCTCGCAGAGCGCGTAGAGCATCGCATCGAACGCCACCTCGAAATCCGCCGCCAGATGCGCCCGAAGGATATGCTGACGCGTCGCGCGCAGATCGTCGGCGAGGCTCGCCGAAATCCCGTTCGCCTTGCGCAAGGTCGCGGCCGGGTCGGAGGTGGGCACCGGTGTCGAGGAGGTTGGCGGCGTCACGTTCGGGCGGACAGGAGACGGGGCATCACCCGCGTCAGCACTATTTTCGCTCGGGACGACCGCAGCGGGGATATCTTCTGGCCGCACGAGGCCTTTCTCGACACGCAGCGCGCCGTCATGACCGATGGTCAGAACCACGCCCGCGATGGCACGATCTTCGTCCGCGTAAGGCTGCCGTTCGCGTTGCAGGGCCTCGATCTCGCGCAGGCGCGGCTCGATGGCATAATATTCTTCCGTCTCCGCGTCCGTCCAGTCCTCGCCGTCATTCTTCGCCGCCAGTTCTTCCTCGCGCGCAATGAGACGTTCTTCTTCGGTGAGCAGGTCCGGATCGGGGTCGATGTCCTGCGGATAGACCCGCCCGAAGCTGCGAAACGCGCCGTAATCCACCGAGAGATGCACCTCGACCCATTTCCACGTTCCCTCGAAGGTTTTCGCCGCAGCCTGCAGCTTTTCGATGGCGAGACGCTCTAGGAGTTCGGGGTTCTCCATATGGGCGCTGGCGCGGTCGTCGAAGAGATCGCGCAGCAGAACACCACCCGCCGCCTCATAGGCCTCAATGCCGACAAAGCGCCCGATGGCCGAGTTCGCCGAATGGGCGGTCTCGGTAAGATGGCGTTTGATGCTTTGCGGATGGATGTGATAGCCGCCCTTCACTGCGTTCCAGACCGCCAGCTGGCGATCATGGTCGTCGGTCAGTGTGAAAGCCATCACGCATTCAAGGGTCAGATCACCCGCGCGGAACTGCTCGATGATCTCGGGCGCGACACGGGCGAGTTTGAGGCGGCGGCGCACCAGGTCGACGGAGACGCCGAATTTGAGCGCGATCTCGTCTTCGCTGCGGCCCTCGGCGATCATCGCCTCAAAAGCCTCGAACTGGTCGGCGGGGTGCATCGCCGCGCGCTGGAGGTTTTCAGTTGCAGAAGTAAGGATGGCGTTGCGCTTATCATCGACGAGGCAGGGCACGGGGTGATCGGCGGGGATGACGCTGTCCTCAGCGAGCTGCTTCAGCGCCTTGAGGCGACGACCGCCGGCATCGACTGCAAAACGTGTCTCTGACAGCGCATGAACCACCAGATTCTGTTTAATTCCGGTCTCGCGGATACTGACGAGGAGCTCAGCATCGTCGCTGGCGCTGGCCGCAACTTTTCGAACGTTGAGCGGGCTCGGCTCCAACTGGTCGAGCGGGATCATCCGGATGTCGGTCCCGCCGCCAGGCACGGACAACTCAGTGGCTTCGGTTTTCTTCGCAGTGGCGGGTTTCGGGCGGGTTGTGGTCTTGGCCATGGTCAGGGTCCTTGTCACGCCGGACCCGGAAGAGCCTCTCTCTATCCTTTCAAGCCCGGCACCCGGGCTTCCCTTTCTCTGGCTTTTTCTTGTGTTCCCTTACATGAGATCGTTTTGCACAGGCTTTGCTGTCTCCAAAGCCTACAGGCCTAGCTCACTGTTTGATTTTCCGAACCCACTTCCGCGAGCAAAATCTGCCGAATTGAGCTTTCAATTTTGACTTTACCAAATGTTGAAGCATCTCGGAAAACTGACTTCGTTTCGCATTCGAAGCAAATCAAGTCATGCTGACGGCCGACAACTTTTAGACCAACTGAACTTTCCCCGACATGGACCACATAGACCTCGCATGCTAGGTTCGCGCCTGCTTTCACCGGCGCATGGAATTGTAGGTCCATAGAGACAAAAGGCATGGCCGTGTTTCTTTCCGTGAGTAGAAAAAGCCAGCCCCGGCCTGAAAGCAAATCGTCCCAGAAAGTCTCGATCGCTTCCAGCGCGAAATTCGTAATCCGGCCAGTAAAGGCGATTCCCAGCTGGTCACAGTCGCCAAAGAAAATCCTGCGTTCGAAGGCAAATCGTGGTTTAAATTCTGTTTCTGGTACATTCATTGCAGCGTTACGGGCTCAACATTTCTTTGTCTCTGGTGCGTGACAGCGATAGGAAGGAATAGTTTTCCGGTCATTATGCCATGCGCCGGAATTCGGCGGGGGTCGCGCCTGTCATTTTTCGAAAAGTTCGACTAAAATGACTCTGATCTGCAAAACCGCAGTCAAGCGCGACCACTTTCAGGGGGGCATTACCCTTTCTCAGCATCTCCTGGGCCTTCGATATTCGCTTGCGCAAAACATATGCATACGGTGCCAACCCAAACTCCGCCTTGAACTGACGCGAAAAGTGAAACTGGCTGAAACCGATAGATGCGGCCATGTCTTCCAGACTGAGGTTTTCACCTAAGCAGCTTTCAACGAGATCGATGATTCTCTGCCTTTGAGCAGGGCTGAAGTTCGAGTTTGCGTCGCTGGTCAAAGAGACCTTGGCGTACTTACGCAGAAGGTGAACGGCGATCTGGCTGCGCAGGGCGTCGATGATCAATCTCTGGCCGATTCCACCGTTCTTTAGCTCATTCTCTAGCAATTGGATGCAGTTCAGGATACAGGGGTCCTTCGCAGATAGCCAATCATTGATCTCAATGGACTTCGGGTCACGATCAAAGACCGAAAGGGCCGTGTTTTCGAGTTCGCTGTGATTGAGATAGACGTGTCTAACCGTGATAGGCTCGGACCAACTCCAAGTGGATTCCTCTGCACGCGTGAGCAAGGAAATCCTACCTTTCTCTACGCGCGCGCTTTGCCATGGGCCGCCACTCGTGCGGCGCATAGTGGTTGGCGCGCCATCATATGCAACAATCATATAGTCGCGCATGGGGGGAATTGCCGCGTCTTGTCGCTCATAACGATAGCCCTTCAGGGTAATGCCGTTCCAGTTGCACCCGGAACTGTCCAACGTAGTCGTGCCGGGAATCCATTCGGGTATCCGGTCCGGTGATATGAGCAGTCTTTCCATCTTGGCCTCCCTGAACTTTTTCACGATCGTCCGCTTGAGCTGAAATTTCGGCTTAGGTCGTCTCGCGCATCCGCGGTTCTTCTCGAACGATATCCGCTTGAGTCAATCTATCGATTTCAGCTTCTGTCAGTCCAGCCTCGCTAAGCAACTGCCTACTATGCTGCCCGAAGCGAGGCGGTGCCGCGCGAACCGCTCCGGGGGTACGCGACAAGCGTGCTGGCACGCCGGTGCCGCGGTAGGTACCAACTGATACCACCATGCCGCGATGTCGGGTGTGTGGATGCTCCAACGCTTCATTCACATTCCGAACGACTCCGGCGGGAATCCCAGCTTTCAAAAGCACCGGCTCAAGTTTGAAGGCGTCATGTTGCACCAGGCACTCTGACAAGACCTCTGTCATCTCTGACCGATGCGCAAGACGCGCGGCATTGTCGGCAAATCGTGGATCGCAGGGCACCTCAGGTAGGCCAAGCACGTCACAGAGTTTTGCGAACTGACCATTGTTACCGATAGCCAGATAGAGTTTGCCATTACTTGTTTCGAACATGTCGTATGGTACGATATTTGGATGCCCATTGCCGGTCGCCATTGGTATCTGTCCGGACATGAGGGAATTAGCCGCTTGGGGATGCATCATGCTGATCGCGCAATCATATAGCGGCACTTCGATGGCTTGGCCCAATCCGGACCGGCCCCGTTCCAAAAGTGCGGCGAGAATAGCGTTACAGGCGATCAGACCGGTGCCGATGTCCACGATGGGCGTACCCATGCGTGTCGGGCCTTCGGAGGGATTGCCGTTGATGCTCATGAGGCCCGTCATAGCTTGTACCACGGCGTCATAGCCGGGAAAACCGCCAAGTGGGCCATCGGAACCAAATCCAGTCACGTGGCAGAGTACCAGTCTAGGAAAACGTGCCCTGAGAACATCATCATAACCAAGCCCCCATTTTTCAAGAGTACCAGACTTAAAATTGTGAACTAAAACATCTGCATCCTGAAGAAACCGCAATATCAGGTCGCGCCCTTCCGGTTGCTGCAGATCGATAGCGATGGACCGCTTGTTGCGGTTGGCGCCAGAGAAATAGGCGCTGAGTTCATCATTGAAAGGCGGGCCCCAACTGCGGGTCTCGTCGCCCAGAGGCGGCTCCACCTTGATGACCTCAGCGCCATGATCCGCAAGCATTTGGGTGCAGTAAGGCCCGCCCAGCACGCGGCTGAGGTCGACCACCTTGATCCCGTCCAATGAGCCAGCCATCAAAGCGCCTCCTGATAGAGGCGCGACACATCTTCGGCTGTCATGTCGCGCGGGTTGGTCTCCAGCAATCGCGTGATACCGGTCACGACCTCATTAGCCATTCCGGGAATGGCTGCCTCGGTCACTCCGACACCAGAAAGTCGAGACTCAAGTCCGCTTTCGACTAGCATCCGTTCCATCTCGTCGATCAGGCCATGGGCCGCAGCCGCATCAGAGTTAAAAGGCCGCGAGGGCAGTAGTAACCGCGATAGACGAGCATATTCAGCTTCTGCAACGGGCATGTTGAACCTCATCACTGGTCCTGCGACCAGAGCGTTTGCGTGCCCGTGAGGAACCTTGAAACCTGTTCCCAGTGGGTATGACAAGGCATGAATCGCCCCCACGCTGGCATTAATGAAGGCCATCCCAGCCAGTGTCGCCCCCAACAGCATGGCCTCTCGCGCTGACAGGTCCGAAGGCGTTTCCATGACGATTGGTAAGTTCTGACCGAGAAGCACCAGCGCTTTGTCCGCCATTCCATCGGAAATGGGATTCTTTCTGGTGCGACTGGTTACTGCCTCAATGGCGTGAACCATTGCGTCTAACGCCGTGGCCGCTGTGATGTGACGAGGCATTCCCAATGTTAGCTTTGCATCTAGCAAGGCAACGTCAGGCAGAAGCTGCGGTGCATATACCGCTTTTTTTTCGTGGCTTTCCGAAGTCAGCACGGACACCCATGTTACCTCTGATCCGGTCCCTGCCGTGGTTGGCACCTGAATCAGTGGCAAGCGTTTATCGGTGACCTGATTGATCCCGATCATGTCCGTAATCGGTTGATCGTTGGCTACCGCCGCTGCGATGACCTTGGCAGTGTCCAGTGAACTGCCGCCGCCAAGTCCGATGATTCCGTCAGCACCAAAGGCCCGCGCGACCTCTACCGCGGCCTCGACGACAGCGATCGGGGGGTCCGCTTTGACTTTATGAAAAATCTCAACCTCGATGCCAGCAGCCCTAAGTGAGGCGGCTGCCTCGTCCGCAAAACCACAGGCCAATATGCCCGGGTCCGTCACGACCAGCGCACGGGTGCAAGACAAATCTTGCATCAGGCTGCCGATCCGGCCAAGCCCACCGCTCTCGCAGACGATCCTCGGGGTGGAAAGGAAATTGAAGTCCATAGTTTGTCTTCGCTCCTGTTAAGCTGCTGCAGTGCGGATCATATTCCGCGCGATCAGTATTTGCTGAATCTGGGTTGTCCCCTCGTAGATGCGGAAGAGACGCACATCGCGATAGAAGCGCTCGACCGCATATTCGGCCATGTATCCTGCACCGCCGTGGATTTGCACTGCGCGATCGGCCACTCGACCTACCATCTCACTGGCAAACATCTTGCAGCAGGCAGCATCAGTCGACACGTTCTGACCAGCGTCCTTGCGGCGTGCTGTTTCTTCGATCATGCAACGCGCTGCGAAGGCCTCGGCGCGACTGTCAGCCAGCATGGCTTGGATCAGTTGCTTTTCAGCGATGGGTTCACCGAATTGTTTGCGTTCAATCGCATAGGATAGGCTGTCACGGATCAGCCGTTCGGCGGCGCCCACACAGACGGCAGAAATATGCAGTCGGCCCCGATCAAGGACTTTCATTGCCGTTTTGAAGCCCTTGTTCAGACGGTCCGGCCCGCCGATGATGTTCGAGGCAGGCACGCGGACATTGTCAAGGATGACGTCGCATGTGTGCGAACCCTTCTGCCCCATCTTCCTGTCAGGCTGGCCAAGCGTTATGCCCGGCGTCCCTGCCTCGACGAGAAAAGCGCTTACGCCGGCAGAACCTTTCACCTCTGGACTGGTCCGGGCAAAAACCGTGAATAGATCGGCACGCGGCGCATTGGTAATGTAGCGCTTCGTGCCGTTCAGTAGGAAATCGTTTCCATCACGCCGCGCAGTGGTGCGCAGACCGCCAGCATCCGAACCAGCATCTGGCTCGGTTAGGGCGAAGGATGCGATCATATCTCCGGAGGCGAGAGCTGGTAGATACTTCGCCTTCTGCTCGTCGGTTCCATCGATGATGATTCCCTGCGAGCCGATCCCGTTGTTTGTGCCAACTAGCGACCGGAACGCAGGCGAAGCCTGGCCAAGAACGAAAGCGGCTTGCACTTCCTCTATCATCGACAAGCCAAGCCCGCCGAAATCCTCCGGGATCGACATGCCGAAAAGGCCCATCGTGCGGATTTCATCGACCAGCATAGGCGGAATCACATCTTCATCGGCGACGCGATCCTCGTAAGGGATTAGTCGCTCTTTCACGAAGCGGTCGAGCGCGTCGAGAAACTGGGAAAGGGTATCTGTATCAAGGGCCATTATGCTCTCTATTGTTCAGGGTGCGACCGCCGCAACGCGGCGGACAAGATCGACAAGGCGGTGCGCGACGTCGCTTTCGATCCAATCGCGCGTAAGGGTTTGCGAAGGACCGCCGCAGTTGAAGGCAATGATGGGTGAGCCGTCCGTCGGCACGAAGGGCACTGCTACTGCGTTCACATCACGCTTCCACTCCGTGAAGGACGTGCAATAACCGTACTGTTGGTAGTCTTCGATAGCTGCTTCGATTCCGGGCTGCACATTCGGCCAGTTGTCACCCTCATGTTCCTCCACAAGGGCCAGAATTCTGGCCTGCTCATCCGGGCCGTGTGCCGCTATGCAGGCGCGACCAACCGCGGTAGTGGCCAGTTTAATATGGGCACCAACCTCAATCGCCAGCGTGACGGCGTTGGTGCCCTTGCACCGCTCTAGATAGACCATCGATAGTCGGTCACGACTGGCCATGGCCGCCGGCATACCTGTGTAATCGGCTAATTCCTGCATAAAGGGCTTTGCGAGTTGCCGCAGCGGAATCCCTGCAAGGCAGGAGAAACCCAGCGAAAGCACTGGAGGGGCCAGTCGATAGCGTGCTGTATCCGGATCGTAGCTGAGGTATTCCAGCTTGTTCAGTGTATAGGCCAGCCTTGAGACCGTCGATCTGCTCAGGCCAGTGCGCTCGGCCAACTCACCATTCCCCAGAGCTTCCCCTTCCCGCCGAAAGGCCCGCAACAGCTCCAAGCCGCGCGCCAACGCCGTGACAAAATCGCGGTCCTGTCTCTCGGCGTCCTTGGTGCGGTCTTTCCTTGGTCTCACGACATCCCTCCTCGGGAAGAATTATGCGTCTTGAAACACATCTAAACGATCGATAACGTCCGCGTCAATACTGCGGTAAACTTTTCCGCTATGCGGAAAACTAAAGTCGTCCATCTGGTCCCCTTCGTGCCGGATCCTGCGGATGACACAACTGAGCGAGGGCATAACGCCATGAAAGAAATGAATTATCCGACCATCCAGCACCTCATCGGACGGGACTGGATCGCTTCTCCCACGCCGGAGGATCGTGCAGTCATAAACCCTGCAAACGGGCAAACTATCGGACAGATTCCGCAGGCTAGCGCCGCAGATCTGGACCATGCGGTTCACTCGGCCGAATCAGCTTTTCGCCGATGGAAAAACAGCTCTCCCATGGAACGAAGTGCAATTTTGCGACGGTTTGCCGACCTGCTGCGCCAAAATGACAGACTGATCGCTGGCTGGATCACTCTCGATGAAGGCAAGCCGCTGGCTGAGGCCTTGGCTGAGGTCCGCGCCTCAGCTGACCACGTCGACTGGCACGCCGAGGAATGTCGGCGCATTTATGGGCGCATCATTCCATCGCGCAGCCCGGGGGTACAGCAGCTTGTCGTGCGCGAACCGATAGGCGTCTGCCTTGCCATCACGCCTTGGAATTTTCCGCTGAGCCAAGCGGTACGCAAGGTCGCGGCGGCGCTTGCGTCAGGTTGCACGATGATCTTGAAAGCCCCGGCAGAGGCTCCGGCGGGCTGCATGGCAATTGCGCGCTATCTGCTGGATGCAGGCTTGCCCGAAGGCTGTCTGAACCTTGTCTGGGGTAATGCGGCCTTCATTTCGGAAACTCTTATTGCGCGCCCCGAGGTGCGCAAGATCACCTTCACCGGTTCGGTCGAGGTGGGCAAGCATCTGGCAGAATTGGCTGGCCGCCACATGAAGCGGGCGACGATGGAACTCGGCGGTCACGCGCCCGTATTGGTGTTCGACGACGCCGATGCCACGGCCGCGGCGCGCGCCTTGGCGGGCAACAAGCTGCGCAATGCAGGCCAGGTGTGCATCGCCCCAACCCGGTTTTACGTACAACAAGGCATCTACGACCGATTTCTGTCCGAGCTAGTTTCAGCATTTGAGAGCGTAAAGGTGGGCGATGGTTTAACCGAGGGCACACAGATGGGGCCATTGTGTCATCGCGGACGCGTGAATGCGATGGAAAAGCTCGTCGAGGATGCCCGCGAAAACGGTGCACGGGTGTTGACGGGAGGCAAAAGGGTTGGGAATCATGGTAACTTCTATGCCCCGACAGTCGTCGATACGCCCAACGACGACATCGACTTGATGCGCGAAGAACCCTTCGGCCCGATTGCTGTCGTCTCGTCTTTTCGTGAAATAGAGGACGGACTGTCGCGGGCCAACGGGCTACCCTTCGGGCTGGCGTCCTATGTCTTTACCAATTCGTTGGAGCGTGCAGATAAAGCAGCTGCGGGTTTGCAGGCAGGTATGGTAAGCATCAACCAGTTCGGCCTGGCTCTGCCCGAGACTCCGTTTGGCGGCGTAAGAGACAGCGGCTATGGGACTGAAGGCGGGACAGAAACCTTCGAAGGCTATCTCAATACCAAATTTATCTCGCGCAATCGAGCGCCAGTGCTGTGAGGATGCCCATGCCTGTTGAATTAAGCTTCTCAAATGGCGCAGCAATTCTGACCATAGACAATTCGCCGCTTAACCTAATCAACGCGGAGGTTCGGGCTGGAATACAACAATGTATCTTCCAAGTCCTCGAAACTGGCGCTACCAGGCTGATTATCACCGGCGCAGGAACGACGTTCGTCGCGGGCGCGGATGCGAAGGAATTCGGACAGTTGCCTGTTGATCCACAACTAAATGACGTGCTGTTGCAACTTGCGCACCTTCCGATTCCGACTATCGCAGCCATCAACGGGGCTGCGCTTGGTGGGGGACTAGAGATTGCTCTGGCTTGCTGCTATCGCATCGCCTCAACTTCTACCAAACTGGGCCTGCCAGAGGTAAACTTGGGGATCGTGCCTGGCGCAGGGGGAACCCAAAGACTGCCGCGACTTATCGGTATTGAAGCTGCGCTTGACATGATCGTCACCGGGAAGGCTGTTTCCGCCGAGCAGGCACTGAAAATAGGACTGATCCAGCTGCTAGCCGATGACCCGCTTGGCGCGGCCATAGCTCTCGATGACGCTGTTCTAGAGGCGGCACAGGCACCCGACAATCTTCCTTCACCAATGCCAAACCACTTCGCAGCGGAAGTCGCCCGCGCGCAGGTAGCGCGGCGTATGCCTGGCCAGAATGCCCCGCATGTTGCGGTGGACCTGGTCGCGGCCAGCGCGATGACGCCGCTGCACGACGCACTGGCCAGCGAGCGCGCTGCGTTTTTGGACCTTCGTGCCTCGGATCAGGCGCGGGCCCTTAGGCACGTTTTCTTCACCGAGCGTACCGCAACCAACAAGGGGCGCACCTACCCCCGACCTTCCCGAGATGCTGAAACCGCCATCGTGGTCGGTGGTGGTAATATGGGAGCAGCTATTGCGTACACGCTAGCGACCGCAGGGATCTCGGTGACTGTCGTCGAACGCAGTGCCTCGTCCGCAGAGTGGGCCAGAGAAAACCTGCAAAAGCTGATTGATCAGGGTATCAGTCGCGGCATTCTGTCCCCCGATGCGGGAAAGGCGGTTGAGGACCGGCTGGTTACGGTCTCAGGCTATGACGCTCTGCCACCAACCGATCTAGCAATCGAGGCGGCCTTCGAGGATTTTGCGGTCAAGAGCGCGATCTTGACCGAACTCGAAGGTGCTCTGCCGCCCGAGACGATTATTGCCACAAACACATCCTATCTCGATGTAAATCGGCTTTCTGATGGGTTGAAGCACCCAGCACGCTTTGTAGGGATTCATTTCTTCAGTCCTGCGCATATTATGAAGCTTCTGGAAGTCGTCAGGAGCGACCGAACGTCAGACGATACATTAGGTGCAGCATTTGTGCTGGCGCGCAGGCTTGGTAAAATCCCGGTACTGTCTGGTGTTTGCGATGGCTTCATCGGAAACCGAATTTTGTCTAGCTACCGTCACGCCGCTAATCGCCTTCTGGTGAAGGGGGCTATTGTCGACGAGATCGACGCGGCTATGCGCGGATTCGGTATGGCGATGGGTCCATATGCTGCACAGGACATGTCGGGGCTGGACATCGCCTACGCGAATATCCGTCGCAAGGCCGCTGCAGAAGGGAACTGCTGTGGTCACATGCCCTTGGTCGAGCGGCTGGTCGAAAAGCACAAACGCCTAGGACGCAAATCGGGCGCCGGATGGTACGACTATGGGCCGGACGGCAAACCCTCACCTTCGGAGCTGGTCGCTAGCGAAATACTCCGTGTCTCAGAAGAAATGAACTTCACTCGCCGGGAGTTCTCAGCTGACGAAATCGTAGAAAGGCTCTTGCTCGCAATGGTGGCGGAAGCCTGCGATATCCTTGACGAAGGCGTCGCAGAAAAACCGCAAGACATCGACCTAGTAATGATTCACGGCTACGGATTTCCCCGCTGGCGGGGAGGCCTGATGCACCACGCCAAAAATATCGGCAAGGATCGGTTGGCCGCGCTGTTTAGCGCGCTTGTCAAAGAGGACCCTTGCGACTGGAGGGTGCCTCGTTATTTAGAAAGGGTTTTCGCGACCTGACGGTCAAAGTCCCGCGCCATAAGGCGCTGCCCCAGCAACTTAACACAGTGCATCTTCGTCTCGACGCGGCTTAGGCGGTGATGGTCTTCCAAGACTTTGCGTTCTTACCTGGTGGGATAACGGCGTGGACGCCACGGTCCGCAATCGCGTCCTGGCATTTTCGTGTGTCATACGCACCGTCAGCCGTGACACTGCTGGTCTGCCGGGATCTGTTCAAGAAGGTTGGGTAACACTGGAGCGTCACCGATGTGGCTCCCGGTGATCTGAACAGCGCGCACTTCCAACGTTTGCTCGTCGATCCCGAGGTGGATCTTGCGCCAGACCCGTCGCTTGGGGCCGCCATGCTTGCGGGCATGCCACTCACCTTCAAGCTTGATCCCCGTGCTGTCCACCAACAAGTGCAACGGCCCTTTGGAGCCGCGATACGGGATGTTCACGGCCAGGGTCTTCTGGCGCCGGGACAGGGTGCTGAAGTCGAGCACCGTCCAGTCGAGACCGATCAGCCGCAACAGGCTCTCGACGAACCCGGTCGCCTGTCGCAAGGCCATGCCGAACAGGACCTTCATCGAAAGACAGGTCTGGGTCGCGGCGTCGCTGTAACTCTTCTGCCTGTCGGCACGGCCTCCCAGCTCATCTCGGGGTCAAACCAGATCGTCAGCGAGCCACGGCGCTTGAGCGCTTCGTTATAAGCGGGCCAGTTCATGGTCTTGTATGTCGGGGTTGTCGGTCTGCTCATGCACCTCAGCTACCACGCTGGATTCATAAGATGAGTCCGACACGGGATTTGTGCATGCATGCCCCCATTGGTGCAAGTGATTTTTTGAACGGCGCGAGCGTGTGATCGGGTGCGGTCATGTATCAGGCCTCTGTGTGCGGCGCTGATGTAACCGCGGGCCGGTATGGCGATGCGCGGACCAGAGGCATATCAACAAACCGAGCTCGGTGGCTCCTGCACAAATGCTGCTTTCTCTGACCCGGATCTGATCGATCCTTCGCCCTTACTTTTCAGTGACCTCCTCACACTCCCAACTTACCGGGACGTCGTGGCATGCCGTCTTCGCTATGCCATCGCCGCCACCGGATTCCGGTAATCCTCTTGTTTCATTATGATGGCCCAGAGGCCACGCGCCATCTTGTTGGCCAGCGCAATCGCGGCGACCCATGCGCGGCTTGCGGGTTAGTAGGCGTTTCAGCCAGCCATTATTCGGTGTGTTAAACCGCTCGACAGCCTGGAGGACAGCCATAGCGCCAGAGACCAAGAGTGTCCGGAGTCGCGCTGTCGCATCTTCGAGGTCTTCCCGAGCCGGGCTTTGCCGCCCGTCGAGTGCTGCTTCGGCACAAGCCCAAGCCAGGCGGCAAAATCGCACCCGCGCCGGAAGGTGGCCAGGTCACGGGCAAATGTCTCGATCGCAAGCGCCGTGACAGGAACCACGCCCGGCATGGTTTGTGTTCGGCGCACCAAGTCGGCTTTCTTGGCGGCACATCGCATCTTCGCGTCAAGCTCTGCAACACGCGTATTCAGCCCCTCAATCTGCCCCAGATACATCCGGCCGAGGTCACGAACCTCAGCATGCAGCGCGGTGTCATCACCTGCGATTGCGTCCGCGAGTCGCTTGAGATGGGCAGGCCCGCGGGCCGCGACCAATCCGTGTTCGGCGAGGTGGCCGCGTAAAGCGTTGATCATCTGGGGGCGCTGGCCGACAAACATCTGCCGCGTGCGAAACAGCATGGCACGGGCCTGCTGATCTTCCGTCTTCACTGCGAAAAAGCGCATGGTTGGACGCAATGCAGCCTCCAAGATGGCCTCTGCATCGGTCGCATCATTCTTCTGGCGTTTGACGAACGGCTTCACATAGACCGGCGGTATCAACCGCACGTCGCACCCCAGCTTCTCAAATTCGCGGCCCCAGCCATGCGCCGTGGCCACGCCTCCATGGCGATCATGCATTTGGGTTGCTGCGCCACGAACGCGAGAAACTGGCCTCGTGAAAGCTTTTTGCGAAACGCGACTGACCCATCATTGTACGCACCATGCAACTGGATAACGCGCTTTGCCAAGTCGACACCGATAATTTTAATTTCGGACATAGATGCTCCTTCCTTCTGTGATGGCTTTTAACGCTCATCATAGTGGCACATTGCGATGCCGTCGGGAGGGGGTATCCACGCCATCAACAGAGCCTAGTAACGGGCATATCTGCCTCACGACAGGCTGAGCACGATCATACTATTTCCAAAGCGGTATTGTTCAATACATGGCGCATTTTTCGCCCTTACTCTGAGATAATTGGCGTATGCCGTTGACCGTTTGACGTCTTCGAGATTGGCGACGTCAGTTGGTGGCTTTGCCAAATGTTATGCTTGGGAGGATAAACATGGAAATCAGTAGAGAAGCCGATACGCTGCGGGCGCTTTATCAGAATTGGACCGATCAGATGGTCGAGAACCCAGACCTGACGATCGCGAACCTGCGCAGCATGTTCGATGAATGGGGGCAGCCCGCACTAGAGCCGGAAAACGTTAGCTACAAAAGCGATCATGTCGGAGGAGTTGAGGCTATCTGGGCCCTACCAGCCGGGGCAGATACCTCGCGTGTAATTGTTTACACTCATGGTGGCGGCTTTGCCGTCGGCTCAGCCGATAGTCATCGAAAAATGGCAGGGCACCTCGCTAAGGTGCTTGGGGTTACGTCGGTGATCCTGCACTATCGGCGCGCACCCGAGCACCCATTTCCGGCGCAGATCGAAGATGCAGTAGCCGCATACAAAGCGCTGCTGGATAAGGGTTTCAAGGCAAGAAATATTCTGACGGCTGGCGACAGTGCTGGCGGCAATCTTGCCATCGCCAGCGTGCTGAAGTTACGCGAACTTGGGTTGCCACTGCCCGGAGCGGTCATCGCCTATTCGCCCTGGCTCGACATGGCGATGCGCGGGGAAACACTGGAAACCAACGCGGAAACCGATGCGCTAGTCGGCAAACCGATCCTCGAAGCGATGGCGGGGATGTTCCTCGGTGAAGGCACGGATCCGCTTAATCCGTTGGCCAACCCGCTGGAGAACGATTTCACCGGTTACCCGCCGCTCTATATCAATGCCGGAGGGGCCGAGACGCTTAAGAGCGATGCCGAACGGTTGCACGAAAAGGCCAAGGCACAGGGCGTAAACGTGACCCTGTCTATCGTCGAAGGCATGCAGCATGTCTTTCCCGCGCTTTCGGGACGCGCGCCCGAGGCAAACGAGGAACTTGGTCGCATCGCCGCATGGTATCGGGCCCTCTGAGACCTGTACTCGCACTGCATTGCGGTGCGGTGCGAGACAAACCCCTACGAAACATTCATCTAGCATCTCACCCGCAATCTGCGGGGCGGAGCGGTCTTACTCTGGGAGGAGTGATATGAACATTCAGACTGAGAATACTAAAACGGTCGGAGCGGATTTTGACGCAGTCGTCATTGGCGCGGGCTTCGGCGGGCTTTACGCTGTCCACAAACTTCGCAACGAGCAGGGACTGAACGTCCGGGGCTATGACAGCGCCAGTGACGTTGGCGGCACCTGGTGGTGGAACCGATATCCCGGTGCGCTGTCAGACACGGAAAGCTATGTCTATCGCTATTCTTTTGACAAAGAGTTGCTTCGAAAAGGCCGCTGGAAAACCCGGTATCTGACCCAGCCCGAGATCCTCGAATACATGAACGAGGTAGCGGATCATCTCGATCTTCGACGCAGCTACAAGTTCGACACCAAAGTGGATGGCGCGCACTATAATGAAAAAACCGGTCTCTGGAACGTGATCACTGATAGTGGTGAGACAGTTACCGCAAAATACCTTGTCACTGGCCTCGGTCTCTTGTCCGCAACGAATGTTCCAAAATTCAAGGGCATCGATGATTTCAAAGGCCGTATCTTACACACAGGTGCCTGGCCCGAGGGAGTGGACTTGAGCAACAAACGCGTGGGCATTATCGGCACCGGCTCGACGGGTGTTCAGGTTATCACTGCAACGGCACCAATTGCAAAACACCTGACTGTTTTTCAGCGCTCTGCACAATATGTCGTGCCGATTGGGAACACCCCGCAAGACGATGCTACCATCGCCGAGCAAAAGGCGAACTACGATAATATCTGGAATCAAGTGAAGAATTCTGTTGTGGCCTTCGGCTTCGAAGAAAGCGCCGAACCCGCCGAAACCGCCTCGCCCGAGGAACGGGAGCGGGTCTTCGAAGCCGCCTGGCAGCGCGGCGGTGGTTTCTATTTCATGTTTGGCACCTTTTGCGATATTGCGACCAGCCAAGTGGCCAATGATGCGGCCGCTGACTTCATCAAGGGCAAGATCAAGCAAATCGTGAAGGACCCCAAGGTCGCAGAGAAACTGACGCCGAAGGACCTTTACGCCAAGCGCCCGCTTTGCGGAAACAACTATTACGAGGTCTACAACCGAGACAACGTGACCCTCGCCGACGTGAAGGCCGATCCGATCGCAGAGTTCACTCCGAACGGCATTCGTCTCGAAAGCGGCGAGGAGCATGAGCTTGACATCGTAATCTTTGCCACTGGTTTCGATGCGGTCGACGGCAATTACGTCAAAATGGACCTCCGCGGACGCGGAGGCGTGACCATGCGCGACACTTGGAAGGAAGGCCCACTCGGTTACCTCGGCATGATGGAGGTAGACTTCCCTAACTTCTTCATGATCCTTGGCCCTAATGGCCCCTTCACTAACCTGCCCCCCAGCATTGAGACGCAAGTTGAATGGATCGCTGACACGATTTGCGCAATGGAAGAAGAGGGGGTTCAAAGTGTGGAGCCAACCGTGGAGGCGCGCGACGCTTGGGTTGGCACCTGCCGTGAAATCGCCGACATGACACTCTTCCCCAAAGCTGAAAGCTGGATCTTCGGCGCAAATATCCCCGGAAAGAAGAATGCGGTGATGTTCTACATGGCCGGGATTGGCAATTATCGCAATGCCATTAGTGCGGTTAAGGAGGAAGGTTATACATCCCTGATCCGCGACCGCACTGCCGAGAAGGTGTAAAGAATTCCGTCGGGCATTAAGAAAACCCGGCGGAAACAATTAAATTTGTTCATGAACACTCAGGAGAGAACTATGGGACGGGTATCCGGAAAAGTCGCACTGGTAACAGGTGGCGCCATGGGCATGGGAAAAGCCCATTGTGAAACGCTGGCACGTGAAGGCGCGCATGTATTTGTAACCGACCGTGATACGGAAGCGGGTGAAAGCGTAGTAAAAGGTATCATTGGAGCCGGAGGGAAGGCGGAATTCATTCAGCATGACGTGACGCTTGAAGAAGATTGGAAGAATGTCATCTCCACGGTGCAATCAAGTGCTGGTCGACTTGATGTGCTAGTGAACAACGCTGGCATTCTCATTCTGAAGCCGCTCCACGAAACCTCGCCTGACGAATTTGACATGACGATCAACGTCAATGTACGCGGTGTTTATCTCGGTATCCGAGCCGCGGTTCCATTGATGAAAGAGACCGAAAAAGCATCAATTATCAATATTTCTTCAATCTATGGGATTGTTGGTGCCGCTTCGGCGGGAGCCTACATTGGATCCAAAGGCGCCGTACGGATGTTGACCAAATCCTGCGCAGTCGACCTGGCCGAAAGTGGCATACGTGTCAATTCGATCCATCCCGGTGTCATCGATACTCCCATGACAAAAGATCTGCTACACGCCGACGAAGAGACCCGGCAGGCAATTCTGGGGGCCACGCTGCTCAAGCGGCCAAGCAAACCTGAAGAGGTTTCGAATGCGGTCCTGTTCCTCGCATCGGATGAGTCATCGTTCGTTCACGGAGCAGAGATTGTAGTAGATGGCGGTTATACTGCGAATTGACAGAGACACATCCCAAGTAACGGCCTGGAACCCGGGCCGTTACTGCCATTGCAAATTTCCAAGACGATAAACGCCAATGAAAATAATTGCACCTATAAAACACCTAATTGATTACAACGTGAAGGTTCGCGTTAAGGCGGACGGTAGCGGAGTTGGTCTCGCGAATGTGAAGATGTCGATGAACCCGTTCGACGAGATTGCGGTTGAAGAGGCGATCCGTCTGAAGGAAGCGGGCAAGGCGGACGAGCTTGTCGTCGTGTCGATCGGCGTGAAACAGGCGCAGGAAACGCTGCGCACGGCGCTGGCGATGGGCGCGGACCGGGCGATCCTCGTCGTGGCCGCCGACGACGTGCACCAAGATATCGAGCCGCTGGCGGTGGCCAAGATCCTAAAGGCCGTGATCGACGCCGAGGCGCCGGGCCTGGTGATCGCGGGCAAACAGGCGATCGACAACGACATGAACGCGACCGGCCAGATGCTGGCGGCGCTGCTGGGCTGGGGTCAGGCGACCTATGCCTCTGAGGTTGCGATCGAGGGCGAGCATGCCGTCGTGACCCGCGAAGTGGACGGCGGTCTGCAGACCATCAAGGTGAAGCTGCCGGCGATCGTCACCGCCGACCTGCGCCTGAACGAGCCGCGCTACGCCTCGCTGCCCAACATCATGAAAGCCAAGAAGAAACCGCTGGACGAAAAGACCGCCGCCGATTTCGGCGTCGATGTCACGCCGCGCCTGACCGTCGTCAAGACGGCAGAGCCCGCCGCGCGTTCGGCCGGGGAAATGGTTGGCTCGGTCGACGAGCTGGTGTCGAAGCTGAAAGAAAAGGGGATCGTGTAATGGCTGTTCTTCTCCTTGCAGAAATCGCCGGTGGTGCACTGGCGCTGGACGCCACCGCCAAGGCGGTGACCGCTGCCAAATCGCTGGGCGATGTGACCGTTCTGGTTGCGGGCCCCGCTGCCGCAGGCGAGGCCGCGTCGAAGATCGACGGCGTGGCAAAGGTTCTGGTGGCGGATGACGCCGCCTATGCCAACGGCCTGGCCGAGCCGGTCGCCGATCTGGTGGTCAGCCTGGCAGGCAATTATGAACATATCGTTGCTCCGTCCACGGCGAGCGCGAAAAACATCCTGCCGCGCGTCGCGGCGCTGCTGGACGTGATGGTTTTGTCGGACGTCACCGCCATCGTGGACGGGTCCACGTTCGAACGCCCGATCTACGCGGGCAACGCGATTCAGACGGTAAAATCCAACGATTCCAAGAAGGTACTGACCGTCCGCACCACCGCCTTCGACGCGGCTGGCCAGGGTGGTTCGGCCGCCGTCGAGGCCATCGCAGCGGCCGGCAACGCGGGCCTGAGCGCCTGGGTCGAGGACAAGGTCGCGGCGTCGGATCGTCCGGAACTGACCTCGGCCAAGATCGTGGTCTCGGGCGGTCGCGGCGTCGGTTCCGAGGAGAACTTCGCGATCATCGAGGGCCTGGCCGACAAGCTGGGCGCGGCGGTCGGCGCCTCGCGCGCGGCGGTGGATAGCGGGTTCGCACCGAACGACTGGCAGGTCGGCCAGACCGGCAAGGTCGTGGCGCCCGAGCTGTACATCGCGGTCGGGATTTCCGGGGCAATTCAACACCTTGCAGGCATGAAGGACAGCAAGGTCATCGTCGCCATCAACAAGGATGAAGAGGCCCAGATCTTCCAGGTCGCCGACTACGGCCTGGTCGCAGACCTGCTCGACGCCGTCCCGGATATGACAAAGGCACTCTAAGAATGACAAACGTCTACATCTGCGATTACATCCGCACACCAATTGGTCGCTATGGCGGCGCGCTTTCTTCTGTGCGAGCCGACGATCTTGGTGCAATCCCACTCAGGGCCCTGGCCAGCCGAAACCCGAAGCTAGATCTAGCGGCCATTGACGAAGTGATTTTCGGCTGCGCCAACCAGGCGGGCGAGGACAACCGCAACGTCGCACGCATGTCGCTGCTACTCGCGGGATTTCCGGATTGTGTCCCTGGCACGACGATGAACCGGTTGTGCGGATCGGGTATGGACGCCGTAATCACAGCCGCCCGCGCGATCAAAGCTGGAGAAGCCGATCTCATTGTTGCTGGCGGTGTGGAAAGCATGTCTCGTGCTCCGTTTGTGATGCCAAAAGCTACAACTGCATTCTCGCGCGAAAATTCTGCTGAAGACACCACCATCGGCTGGCGCTTCGTCAATAAACAGATGAAGAGTCAATACGGCGTCGACAGCATGCCTGAAACGGCCGAAAACGTAGCGGAAGACTTCAGCATCAACCGCGCCGACCAAGATGCCTTCGCCATGCGTTCGCAGCGAAAGGCGAGAGATGCCATGGCGAACGGTCGTTTGGCCCGTGAAATTGTCCCGGTAGAGATTCCTCAGCGAAAGGGGGAGCCAAAGATCGTCGTACAGGATGAACACCCTCGCGCGGGTACGACTTTGGAAGCGCTCGCCCAACTGAAAACTTTCGTAAAAGCGGACGGCACTGTAACCGCTGGGAATTCTTCGGGCGTGAACGATGGTGCCGCAGCATTGATCCTTGCCACCAGCGACGTCGCAAAAAAATTTGGCCTCACACCGATCGCAAGGGTCTTGGGCGGCGCAACCGCGGGCGTCGCACCGCGCATCATGGGTTTCGGGCCGGCACCGGCGTCGGAAAAGCTGATGGCGCGACTTGGACTGAAACAAGAAGACTTCTCGGTAATCGAACTTAACGAAGCCTTTGCTTCGCAGGGTCTGGCCACACTACGGCACCTGGGGATCGCGGATGATGACGCCCGCGTGAACCCGAACGGCGGCGCTATTGCTCTCGGCCATCCGCTTGGCATGTCAGGTGCCCGCATCACTGGTTCAGCGATGCTGGACCTCAAACCTGGAGAAAAGTCGTTATCGACCATGTGTATTGGCGTGGGACAGGGGATTGCAATCGCGCTCGAAGCTGTCTGAGGTGCCGCGACAACCACAAAACTAACATAAGTTCTCTTATGCGATTTTTGGCCAACCCCAAATTTCCTCGTAGAATTCGTCCTCTCCAACCTCCCTGTGGACGACCGACTGGCGGCACCGGTATTGCCGGTGTCGCCCTTTTCCGAAAGAACGATTGAACGACCCAGTATGTTTGCGAGACGGATCATCCCGTGACCTGCGTATCGGCAGGCATCCCATTCCGGCGATCTCGCGCCGTACCAAGAATTCTTCTCTGCACCTCCGAATGTAACATATATCGCGTGGCGATATTTCGCGCAGCGTGTCCGTTTCGCGGGCATGAACTTGCGGGACCGTGTAGCACTGAACATCCAGGAATTGAGACGCGCCCGCGGCCTCAGCCAAGAGGAGCTTGCTCATCGGGCCGATGTGAGCCGCGGCCATATGGGCAAGGTCGAGAACGCCAAGTTTGCGGCCTCCCTCGACCTTCTCGAACGCATCGCCAAGGCGCTCAATGTCGACCCCGAAGTACTCTTTGCGAAGCGCTAGTTCGTTTCCTGAGACTTTGATCCTATCCCCCAACACGAAAGATTCGAACGGCAAGAACGGTACGAGCGACACGGGTACATGACGAAGAGAAAGACAGGCTGGCCTTTCCAGGAAGGGTTTCTGAACGCCGGTACACAGGAGATTCACCTGTTCACCGATTACCGTTGGAATGATGGCTCGGTGAGCCGCCGCTGGCATGTCGATCCGGAACGCTTTGATGCAGATCTTGCCGAGCTTCGCTCAATTTCCCTGGTGGCATCGGACCGTTCGGATCAGTAGGAAAACCACTCCGAGTGGCCCATGTTGCCCTCGAAGTCGCCGTACTCGACCATGATGCTGCGAGAATAGAAGTGCCAACGGCCACCACCACTCGGATAGGCGATCTCCTGCCCGCTTTCCGAGACGAATGTCGCGGGCCAGGGCGTGTGGGATCCGTAGACCCGCTGGATGTAGCGGCAGGTCCGGTTCTCGCGATCGCAGGAGCGGATCGACCAATCCCACTGACGCGGCTCGTCGCGCGGCTCGTAGGAGCGCCCGGTGAACCAGATCACATGGGTCCGGTTCAGCCACTCGTATTCCGGCAGATTGGTGTCCAGCTCGCCCTCTCCTCCGGGTCCGCCCAGCTCGACCGGCACATGGGCGAACGTGCAGACCCCGAAGGGCGGCAGGCTCGGCCAGGGCGTGATGCGGTGGATCATGGTGCGATAGGCGCGCGCGCAGACCGCGCTCGGGGGGAAACCGCCCGCCATACAGAGCATGATGGCGCAATCGATGTCATAGGCCTGCGCCTTCTTAGGGGCTCCGAACACCGCCATCACTCCCATTGCAGCTGCCATCGCCTGTCGTTTCATGTCGCTCTCCCGCAAAAGTTGCGGCAACTATCGTGCAATATGTCTTTTTCTGCAATATGTCGTATTGACTCCATATGACTTTATGGCCTTAGTGTCGTGAAGTAGAAGGGCTCTCGTGGGGAGAGTCCGAACATGCCGATAGCGCGCAACCAGATCCTGATCACCATCGACGGTGTCAAAGACCTGTCCGAAAAGGGCATCGCGTTCCGCTGCCGGTATGAACTCGTGGGGTTCACGGACGATGGCAAGCCGCGCTACCAGTGCATCTACCTGCGCGAGGGCGAGCCGGAAGCCATTCTGGTCTCGACCCGGATCACCCCGCACGGGCCAGAGCCGCGGTATTTCAACATATGGCCGGGCCTCTTCAAACATCATCTCGAGTTCGGTGACGGGCGCGATCTGCGCTTTGGTCCTGATTACAGCATCACCCTCGAGGAGCGCGGCTGACGTCATCGCCTTCGGTCGCGACGGCACGGCACGGACCTCAGGCTGGACCTTTCATGGCGAACGACCTGCCTGGGCAGGGCTGGATGATAGCACTGAGACCGGAGAGGTTCTCGCCTCGCTGGATGCCACACCGCCGTCCGGACGCGACGACATCCTCTCCCTGATCCGCACGACTGCTGACCGGCACCAGGGGAACCGTGCCCTGCGGCACGTCGGTCTCGATGAGGACGACTGGCTGGTCCTTCTCCAGGCCTTGGTCGAGGCCGAAAGCAGCTACAATCCGACTGCCGTCAGCCCCAAGAGTGCCTACGGTCTTGGCCAGCTGATGCCGGATACTGCCCGTGCGCTCGGCGTCGATCCGCGCGATCCCTCTCAGAACCTCGACGGCGCCGCACGCTATCTCCTCGCCCAGCTCGCCACGTTCAAGGACATCAACCTGGCGCTCGCAGCCTACAACGCCGGGCCGCACCGCGTGGTCGAGTATTCCGGCATCCCGCCTTTCATCGAGACCCGCGACTACATCGCGCGCATCCATCAGATCCGGTCCCGGCTGTCGGGCACGCCCGTTTCCGCGCCGGACATCCGCATCGCAGATCGGGCCCCAGCCCGCGCGCCCGTCCTCATCGATCTTCAGTAAAACATGGGAACTTCGCATGCTCAGACATAGCCTCAGCCGCCTCTTGCCCATCGCCACAACCCTGGCGGCTTTCGCAACGCCCGCTCTCGCGCAAGACTTGTCGCCGATCCAGACCATGCTGGAAACTGTCGAGGCCGCGCTGACCGGTCCGATCGGGATCGCGGTCGCCACCCTCGCGGTCATCGGCACCGGCTTCATGTGCATGATGGGACGGCTGAACTGGGGTTGGTTCGCCTCGGTCATCATCGGGATCGTGCTGATCTTCTCGGCCGGCACCATCGTCGACGGCTTCTCCTGAGAACCGAATAGAGCAGTGGCAGAACGATCCCCCCTTTTTCTGGGCCTCGCCCGTCCGCCCAAGTATCTGGGTCTCCCTGTCGGATACCTCGTGGTGCTGGCGACCGGGGTCGTTCTGCCGTTCATCTGGACCAAGTCCATGGTCTTCTTCCTGATTGGCCTCGTCGCCTATCCGATCCTCTGGTTCGTCGCCGACCGCGAGCCGCATTTCTTCGAGGTCCTGCGCGTTTCCTTCGGCTCGGTGCGTCCGACAAAGAACCGGGCCCTGCATGGAGGCGACAGCTTTGGCGCTTGATGCGGGCACTCTTTCCACTCACGGATCAGCCCTGCATCAAGCGGGCGGCAGGGAGTTCGCGCGGGAGAGTTATCTCGCGGAACACCTGCCGTACTTTGCCCTCGCCGATGACGATGTGATGGTCCTCCGCGAGGGCGACCTCTTGGCGACCCTGCGCCTTGATGGTCTGAACCCGATGACAACTGAGGACGCCCGGCTCGACGCGCTCAAACGCGCGGTCGCGGCCATCGTCGCCCAGACCGGCAACGCCTTCGGTTTCTACATCCACCGGATCTCCGTGCCGCAGGATCTCGGAATGCGCCCCATCGAGGAATACAGCTTCGCCGCCGCGATCGACGCGCGCTGGCAGGCCCACGTCAAAGACCTGCGCCCGGCCAAGCGCCAACTCTATCTCAGCGTCATCCGGCGCCCCGACATCTCGGCCCGCATTCCGCTCTTGCGCGCGCTGGCCCGCAAGGCCTGGGTCAAGGACCGCGCGACACGTATGCAGGAGCTGAACGAGGTCATGGGCTTCTTCGAGGTGGCGCTTGCCTCGGCCAACCCGGTCCGACTGACCCGCACGGGCGGCGAATGGCTTGGCTATCTCAACACGCTGAACGCAGGCAGCTTCTCCCCCATCGCCTTCGGACAAAACGCTCTGCCTCTTTCACATACTTTGAGCAATTGCCGCGCGACCTTCGACGGCGACGTCGTCACCCTGAACGACGCCGTGACTGGGCGGGTCAAATACGGCGCGCTCTTTTCGATGAAGACCTACCCGGCGCTCACGGATGTCACGCTGCTCGACGCGCTCGACCTGCCGCTCGACATTGTCCTGACGAACTCCTTCAGCCCGATCCCGAACAACATCATGGCCGAACGCATCCAGCGGATCATCCGCCAGATGCAGGCTTCCGACGATGCCGCCGTCTCCCTGCGCGAACAACTCGGCCAGGCAGCAGACGATCAGGAGGCAGGACGCATCGCGTTTGGCGATCATCACCTCTCGATCGCGGTCTATGCCCCGGATCGTGACACGCTCGAACGCGCCGCCGCCCAGATCAAGCGCGTGGGCCAGGAGATCATGTCCGTCATCGTGCGCGAGAACATGGCGCTCAAAGCCACTTACTTCGCGCAGTCGCCAGGTAACTTCGGCTACCGCGCCCGCAAGACGCCGATTTCCTCGATCAACTTCGCCGACTTCGCGGCCCTCCATGGCAGCGTCGAAGGGCGTGGTCCGGACCAATCACCTTGGGGTCAGACCATTTCGGTCCTGCCCACGGTCAGCACCTCGGGCTATCGCTTCAATTTCCACGAGGCGGGAGCCCCAAGCAAGGAACCGACCGTTGGCCATACGCTGGTTCTAGGGCGCACCGGCACCGGCAAGACGCTGACCACCGCCTTTCTCGCAGCGCAGGCGCAGCGGGTCGGCGCACGGCTTTTCTTCTTCGACAAGGATCGGGGCCTCGAGATGGCTGTCCGCGCCCTTGGTGGCCGTTACAACGAAATCCGCGCCGGGGTGCCCTCGGGCTTGAATCCCCTCGATACCGAAATCGACGAACGTGGCCGCGCCTGGCTCTCGGATTGGCTTGCGACACTTCTCACACGCAATGGAACCCTCACGGGCGAGCAGTCACGACACATCCAAAGCGCGGTCTCGCAAAATGCCCATGCCGAGGGCTCGCTCCGGCGCTTCGCGAGTTTCGAGACCCTGTTTCAGTCGCTCGATGACGATGGCGAGCTACAGTCCCGCGTCGCCGAATGGGCCCCGGGCGGCCGCTACGGATGGGTCTTCGATGAGCCGGAACAGGGTGCCGGGCTTGAACTGGCCTCCGACATTATCGGCTTCGACATGACCGAAATCCTCGACATGACCACCGAGCGCATGGCGGTGCTCTCCTACATCTTCCGTCAGATCGAACGCGTGGTCGAGGATCGCCGCCCCACGATCATCGTGCTCGACGAAGCCTGGAAACTCCTGGACGATCCGTATTTCGGGGCGCGGCTGGAGAACTGGCTGGTGACGCTACGCAAGATGAACTGTGTCGTGATCATGATGACGCAGTACCCGAGCCAGCTCCGGGACAGCCGCGTTGGCAAGACCATCGTCGAGACGGTGCCGACCCAGATCCTCTTCCCGAACGATCGCGCTACGGTCTCGGATTACGACTTTCTTCGCGTGAACGCCAAGGAGGCGGCCCTTCTCGTCCAGCCCACAATCGGCCAGCGCATCGCGCTTGTCCGCTCGGCCGGCGACAGCGTCTTCGTCGATGCGGACCTCTCCGCCTTGGGCGACCTCCTCCCCATCCTTGGCGGCGGTGCAACCGGCGAGGCCCGTGTACCCGCCGATTGGCGCGCCAATCCCGATTTCTGGAGACATCTGATATGAGTTCAAAACCCCTCCTCGCGCTTTGCGCCGCCGCAAGCCTTCTCGCCGCTTGCGAAAAGTACACCGAGAAGACCTCGCCCTGCTTCGGACGCAATGGCGAGCCGCAGGTCACGCGCGCCGCGCTTTCCTTCTCGACCATGGGCGCACCAGTTCAGGAGACGACCAAACCCGACTGCCGTTTCGAACCCCTGCCCCGTCCGGAATGAGCCGCGCCGCGATCATATCCGTCGGGCTCTGCCTCGGCGCCCTGCCCGCGCATGCCCAGGGCGTGCCGACGCAGGACAATTCCGCGATCGGCCGCGCCATCGCGCGGGTGACGGCGCTGGCCGAAGATCTGGGCGTCCAGCAGGACAAGGATCGAACCGAGTCCACGCTTTCCGAGGTTCAGGCCGACCAGCTGCGCGTGCTCGAGGAGATGACGGCGGCCATCACCGGTCCGGGATTCGACATCCGTGCGCTCGAGGGTAATGCGGATTTCGGGGTGGCGGCGGTCTACCCGAACACCGATCCAAGCCCGATGAACAGCCGCCTTTTCGGCGAGGGCCGAGAGACGGTCGAGATGATGATTGTCGAAGTTGCGAGCGAGTTCGCAGGCGCTCCCGGTGTGGCCCGGGCCGGGCTCTCGGCCACGCAGTGGCGCTGCCTTTTCCAGGCGCTGATCAAGCAGGAAAGCCGGTTCAATGTCGCGGCCGAAAGCCCGGTCGGGGCCTATGGTCTCACGCAGCTCATGCCCGGCACCGCGTCTGACCTCGGCGTCGACCGCTATGACGTGAAAGACAACCTCCGCGGCGGCGCGCGCTATATCACCACCCAGCTCAACCGCTTCGGCAACATACCCCATGCGCTCGCGGCCTATAACGCGGGGCCGGGTCGGGTCATCGAATATGGCGGGGTGCCGCCCTTTGCCGAGACCCAAGGCTACGTGCGCAACATCTCGAAGTTCTACAACGAATACCTCGCCGTGGTCGGTGGCGCCGACGCGCTCGGAACACTCTCTCCCTCGGACTTTGCGCTCGCCGAATATGCCAGCATCTCCGAGGCGGGCGTCTATTACGCCGCCGACAGTTCGGCAACGACCGAGCAAGTGATCAACCGCCTCCGCGCGATCATCCTGCAGATCGATGCGCAACCCAACGCCAAGGCGGCCTGGGAGCTCAACACCTACGCCAAGGCCGAGATCGGCCGCATCCTCAATCTCCGCGTCCGACTGATGGCGGCAAACCAGCAGCGCGAGGCGGCCTATGCGCAGCACCTCGTGGCCGACCGGCTGGCCGAGCGCGACTTCATGCAGATGGGAGTTCCCGAATGAGACACCTTCTCCTGACCCTCGCGGCGGTCACCACACTCGGGTTTGCCTCGCCCGCAACGGCCCAGGGCGTACCAACCTTTGATGGCTCGCAGCTTGGTCAACTCGTGGCCCAGCTCGAGCACATGGCCAAGGACCTGAATGTTCAGATGCAGCAGCTCGCGACCATGCGGCTGGAATTGGAAACCCAGCTCTCGCAGCTCACCAACCTCGAGGCGCAACTGACCTCGCTCATTGAAGGCAGCGGGCTCGGAGAACTCTTTGCCACGGTCGAAGAATTCCGCGCGCTGCGTGGCAAGCTGGTCGCCCCCCTCAACACCGCGCAGTCCTTGGCCAGCGGCGATTTCCTGAGCGGCTTCAATCCCGGCGCGGAACTCTCGGCCTCGGTCGAGCGCGTGCTTTCGGGCAGCGGCTTTACCTCGGAACGTCTGAGCACGCTCTCTGGATCCGATCAGCCCGCCGACAAGCGCATCGCCACCTCGGCCGGGGCCAGCGCCATGTTGTCCGTCGCGGCGCAGGAGAGCCACGAAGAGGCGGGCCAAAGCCTCGAACGACTCGAGACCATGGTCGGCCTCATCGATGATCAGGACGGGCTGAAAGCCGCCGTCGATCTCAACACCCGCGTCACCGCAGAACTTGGCATCATCCTGACCCAGATCTGGCGGCTGGAAGCGGCGCAAGGCGTGAGCGCCGGCCAGCTTGGTGTCGTCGATGCCGCAACCCTCGCGGACGAGCGCAAGTTCCGCTCGATGGCGGTGGATCCATGAGGAAGTCCATGACCCACCGGTTGGCACCAATTCGGGCGCGTTGTCTCGCAGCACTTGTCCTGACTGCCCTGCCTTGTGTCGCACTGGCCCAGACTCCGAACACGAGTTCGTCTGATGACGCGCCCTTCAACTCGATGGCCATCGCGCGGGACGAGACCGATGATTGCCGGGTCCCGAAACCCCCAGTCGATCTCGCCGAGACCGCCTATCTCCGCAACGGCTACCGCGCAATCCTGCGCATCCTGATTGCCGAGGAGGCGCTCGCCTCGGAAACCTGCACCTGCCTGCTGGATCAGTTCACCTGGGATCAGGCACTCACCGCCCTGCCCCGGTTCCAGACCTCGGACAACCCGCGTCTGCCCTTCAACGTGCTCGAGCTCTACGCGCAGGCCGACGCGTTCGAGGCCCAAGTTGCGGAGGCCTGTGTAAAGTAGATGGGTGTTATTCGCGACATCCTCAGCCAGGTCGATGCCGCGGTGGATACTGTGGCGCAAGACGGCTTTGTCTCCTCGGCAGGTGCTGTCGGTGACGTGATCTCGGCAGGTGCCGCGCTCCTCGTCGTGCTGCTCGGGATCAATGCCGTGATGCAACTCCGGCCCCTGCCCTTCGGTACCGGCTTTGCCTTCGGGATGAAGGTGGCACTGGTAGGCATATTCGCACAAAGCTGGGACAATTTCAGCGTCATCTATGACATCGTCACGCGGGTTCCGGACTCCGTCGGTGCCTCGATCCTTGCCCTCACCGGCTCGGGCGACGAGGCCGGGGTCTATGAAAGCCTCGACAACATGGTCGCCCGCATCACCGCCTATGGCGATACGATCGGCGACCGCGCGGGCTGGGTCTTCGGCGCGGTCCTGGGTGCCATCTTCTTCGTGCTTTCCGCCGTATTCGCCGCTGTCACCGCCGGCATTATAGCCTTCGCCCGCATCGTCTTCGCGCTGATGATCGTGATTGCCCCCTTCATGATCGTGACCTCGCTCTTCAAGCCGACCCAATCCCTCTTCGAGGCCTGGACCCGCGCCACCATCGGTTACGCGCTGATGCCAGTCGCCGCCGCAGGGGCCGCGGGCATCATCGTTGCCATCGCCGAGGCGATCGGAGACGCCTCCGCCGATCCAGGTGACGTCGAGACCGTCAGCCTCATCCTGCCCTTCCTCGTGATCCTGATCCTCAGCGCCGGGATCATGGCCTCGGTCCCCTACATCGCCTCCAACCTCACCGGCGTTGTCGGCATTGCGTCCAATGCCGTGGGCCTCACAGGCCTTGCGCGCCAGGGGTTCGTGAACACGCGCCAGTATGGCACCGGCACGGCCGCGCGCCTCGTCACCGGAAAATCTCCGCACGAGCTGAACCATATGGCCAATACCGGCGTCGTGAAAACCGGCGAGATGATCCGCCAGAGCCCCGGCGCGCTTCTCTCCGCCGCCAAGGCCTTCCGCAAACCCTGATTTGAAAGACGACGACTTTGAAGAAGCTTGTGACCAGTTCCGCAGCTAGTGACCGCGACGCTTTCGAGGTGGATTTCATCTACGGGCCAAGACGGCGTGAGCGTTTCGCCTGGTTCGTTGCGGCGGCCGGCGTACTGGTCGGCGTCGCCGGCATGGTCGCGGGCGCGAGCCTCTTTCCCCTCAAATCGACCGAGACCTTCGTCGTCGTGGTCGACAAGGAAACCGGCCAGATGGACCGGGTCGCTGCCGTCCAGGCACTGACGCTGTCGGAAAGCGACGCCATCATCCAGGCCAATCTCGTGGCCTATGTTGACGACCGTGAAACCTACGACCTGACCGACGGCGAGCAACGCATCAACTCGGTGCTCGACCGCTCGGATGGTGATGCCGCCCGCACGCTGCGCGATCTCTGGTCCTCGACCAACGAGGATTACCCGATCACCGTCTATGGCCGCGACGCCAAGATCGAGGTGGTGATCAAGTCCGTGAACCAGATCGAGCGCGGGGTGGCCCAGGTCCGCTTCACCCGCACGCTGCGGCGCCCCCGCGACACCCGCACCGTGACCCGGTCTTACGTCGCCACCGTCGGCTACGACTTCCAACCCGAAACCCGCCAGCGCCTTCAGGACGTCTGGGCCAACCCCTTGGGCTTCGTGGTGACCTCCTACCGCGTCGACGCCGAGACCCTGGAGAACTGACCCAAATGAAATCCCTGCCTGCGCTCCTCACCACGTTTCTCCTGGCGCTTGCCCTTCCTGTTGCCGCCAATGCCGAAGCCACCCCCCAAGGCGGCCCGCTCGATATCCGCATCCGCACCGCCGTCTATAATGAAAACCAGGTCTACCGGATCGAGACCGATCTCAGGCATTCGACCACGATACATTTCGGGGCGGCGGAGCGCTTCGAGGCCGTCATAGTCGGCGACACCGAAAGCTTCCAGGTCGACCCGATCCCGGAGCTCGGCAATGTGCTCACGATCAAACCGCATGTGGCCAATGCCTCGACCAACATGACGGTCATCACCAACCGCCGCACCTATTCTTTCCATCTGCGCGAGGGCTCGATCCCGAACCGCACCGGCATGTTCTTCGAAGTCCGCTTCCGTTACCCCGACGAAGAACGCAGCGCGGCGGGTGCGACGCAGCCCAAGGGGTTCGAGGCCCCGCGCAACTACAACTACCGCGTCTCCGGCGAGGGCGACTTCCGCCCCAGCCATATCTATGACGACGGGCGCTACACATATTTTGTCTTCCCGGAGAACACCCGTCAGCCCGCCCTCTTCAAGGCCGATAACCAGGGCCGCGAGCGCACCGTTAACTGGACCCAACAAAGCAACACCGTCCGGGTGCTCGGGGTGAACACCTACTGGACGCTGCGCATCGGCGACGAGGCGATCTGCGCCTGGCGCGACGAGAGCGCCATCTATGTGAGCAACTGACCATGGCCGATCAACCCCCTCCCGACCTTCAGAACCGCCTTGATCAATTCAGCCAGCGCGGCAAGTCCAAGCGCCGCGGCAACAGCCTAGGGGTCGGCGCGCTCGCCGCCGCCCTCGCCCTTGGCGGTGCCGGGGTCGCGTATTTCCTGGCCACCGGCTTGCAGGAGGGCGACAGCGCGCTTGAGACCTCCGATGTCGAGACCTTCCAGGATCGCCGCCCCGGCACCGGTGGGCGGCTGGAGTTTCCACCCGATGAGACCGAACAACGGGTCAATGACGCGCTGATCGCCGTCGAAGAAGCGCTTGATGTGCCCGCCGCCCCTGCCCCCGAACCGAGCGCCGAGGTGCTGGCCGAGATCGCCAAGCTCCGCGAGGCCCTTGCCGCCAGCCAGGCCGCCCGCAACTCGGAAATCCAGTCCGCCGTTGCCGACCTGCGCGAAGCCTTCGATGAACAGAAGGCTGCATTGGAAGCGCTTATCGCTGAGAAAGAGGCAGAGCTTGCCAACCTGCAGCGCCAGACCGAGACCCGTATCGAGGGGCTTCAGGCCATGCTCGATGCCGAACGAGCGCAGCGCGAGGGGCTCGAGGCCGAGCTCGACCGCGAGGGGCTGATCGCAGACCAGCGCCTTCTCGAAGAACGCCGGCGTCAGGAAGAGGAGCAGCGCCAGCGCGAGGCCGAGCGGGTCGCCGAGGAACTTCTGACTGCGCAGATCAAATCCCCCGCCGTGGTCTATGCGGACGGTCCGCGCGGCGGCGCGAGTAGCGCGGCGGTGGCCGATCCGGCGGCCCCCGGCACCCAAGGGCCAACCCTCTCGGGCAATGAGCAGTTTTTGCAAAGCGCGCGCCCGCTCGAAGTGCAGGAGGCCGCCCGCCTCACCCATCCCGAGCGCACGCTGACGCAAGGCTCGGTCATCCAGGCCGCGCTCCAGACCGCCATCAACAGCGATCTGCCCGGGTCTGTCGTGGCGGTGGTCTCCGAGCCGGTTCCGGCGTTTTCCGGGGACCGGATCCTGATCCCCCGGGGCTCCCGCCTTTTTGGCCAATACCGTTCCGGGATCGAGATGCACCAGAAGCGTATCCTCATCCTTTGGACTCGCGTCCTGACGCCGGACGGCACCTCGATGGAAATCGCCGCCGTGGGCGGCGATCAACTCGGCCGCTCGGGCCTCACCGGTCTCGTCGACACCAAGTTCGCCGAGCGCTTCGGCGGGGCGGCGCTAATTTCCGTGATCGGTGCGGCACCTGCCGTTGCTGCGGAAAGCGCCAACAACGAAACCACCAGCATCGTCCTGGGCGATGTCGGCAGCGATCTGCAGGACGCAGTCGGTTCGGTCATCGCCGACCAGGTGTCGATCGCGCCCACGATTTATGTCGATCAGGGCGCCTCGGTCACCGTGCTCGTGGACCGGGATGTGGTGATCTACTGATGGATCAGGCGTCGCCAGCCTCCTACCTCGAGCGGTATCTTGACCCGTTCCGCGACCTTCTGCGCCGTGACGACGTGGTCGAGATCGCGATCAACCCGGATGGCAAAGTCTGGCTCGAGGTGGCGGGGGACGCCACCATGCGCCACGAAGGCCAGACCGTGGACCGGACCACCGCGCTCAACATGGCCCAAACCATCGTCGGTGACGCCAAGGCCCGCGTCTCTGAAAAGAACCCGCTCGTTTCCGGCAAGGTAGAATATGCGGGCCGCCCCCTCCGGGTCCAGGTCGCCGTGCCGCCCGCCATCGATCGCGGCGCCTCGATCACCATCCGTCTCTTCGCTTCGGGCAGCGTCCGGGACTACGCCCCGGCCTATCTCTTCGGCAAGGCCGTCTCGCTCGACGCGCTCCGCGCCGAGAAGATGAAGAACATTGCCAGTCTGGCGGGGGAGAACCTTGAGGCCGCGCTGCAAACCCTGGTCGAGGCACGGCTCAATGTCCTGATCAGCGGAGGCACCTCTACCGGCAAGACCACCTTCGCCCGCCACCTCCTGACGCATGTGAGCGAGCACGAGCGACTGATCACTATCGAGGACGCCTTCGAGCTCTTTCCCGGGCAGCCCAACACCGTCGCCCTTCTGGCCGACCGCGGTGCCGGTTCACAACGTAGCGCCAACGCCCTCCTGCAGGCCTCCCTCCGCATGCGCCCCGACAGGATCATCGTCGGCGAATTGCGCGGGGCCGAGGCCCTGACATATCTCGAAGCGATCAACACCGGCCATGGCGGATCGGTCTCAACCATCCACGCCGAAACCGCCGAACTCGCCATCGACCGGCTGGCGATCATGGTTCTGCAGGCTGGCACACCGCTGACCTTCGCCGAGGTGCGGGAATACATCCGGAAATCCATCGATGTGATCGTGCAGCTGGGACGGGCCGAGGGGAAACGGGGGATTACGGAGTTCTATCTGCCGGGTCGACGAAGCCATTGAAGGTTAACGGACTAATAGCAGATTAGCGACGTCTTGAGTGCAGTGATATCGGTGAAACGGTCGTTCACACATGGCGCAACGATCACCCTATGACATAGCAAGTATCTATTCCTGGCTTTGAAAGAGAAGTGGCTGTCGCCTAGACGCCGTGCTGAAAGATCGGGGGGCGCCCATTGTCCCAATCCTCTCGGTTCAAGAAGATTCGGTACCCTTTGAGGTGGAAGGCGGCATTTCCGAGATCCTTCACCGGATCTAGGGTGTCAACATGGATGAAGTGGCGATAGGCGACCCGGAATCCTTCGCCAGGTGCCGCACGGAAGTGAATGCCCTGGGGCCCGATCGTCAGGCATGCCTCTTGCTGCGGATCGTTCATCTCAGACAGCGAAGATGCCGTGAAATCCGGCTGTATTATCCAGTCGGTTCCAAAGGAGATACACCACTCGTCCGCTTCCCATTGGAATATCCGATGCCAAGTGGCTTCGCCTTCACGCCCGAAGTCAGGGTTCAATAGCAGAACCGTCGGCTTGTCGTTGGGCTGATCCAATGGTTCAGAAAGCTTAATGCCATAGATCGGTTGATGGCCGTACCTCTTGAGGAGAAACAGCGTACCCTTCGGCTCCTCGGCGAGAGCGGCTGATTTTGCGTTCAAAGTACTTCGCATGTGTGGACTCCCTCACGAGCCTTCATTCCCAACCCCTCCGGATATCGGTTCGATAACATTCGGGACAATGCACCGCGCTAGTCGGCCGCTTTTCACGGCGGGCCTCGCGACGTTCGTACTCATCAAGCACTTCGACTTCGAAGCGGTACCCACAATTGTTGCAGCGGAAATGAACACGCTCAGTCATAGCTGATACCTGCGTTACCAATGAACTCATTCCAGAGCACCTCAGCCGCTCGCTCTGGAGTCAGCCGTTCGTCAGCTCTACCGAAGACGTTCATGGTTTGAATCAGGAATTGCTCGTAATCATCGGCCGAAATGTTGAAACCGCCATTTGCTGTGTTGTCACCGGCGTTTTCGCTGAACGAGTAGTAAATATCGCCCAGGGCGACCTGCGAGCTCCGGCAGTGCACCGAGATGTGGGCCGTACCATTTCGATGTCCGCTGTTGACAACCGTTGCCCCAAAAGCGGTCGCACTTCTGTCAACGAAGCGTCCGCGCAATCCATCGATTAAGTCGATTTCGATGATCGCTCGTCGGAAGTAATCCTTGAAGGTGGCGAAGGCAGCATCGCGGAAATCACCCTTGTCGATTTGGTCGAACTGCCGCTTTGCGCGGTAGCGTGCCATCGAGGGGCGTGTGGCCGATGGCTCATCGGCTACTTTCGCCGCAGCTGTAGGTACGGCTTCAGCTTCGATGATGCGTCGAAGTTCCTGCACGACATTTAGGTAAGCGGTGTTTGGATTGGCCCAGGCGCTGATCGCCTTGCCGTCCGTCGGCACGGCCTTCAGTTGGCGCAACTCCCTCATCGCTTTCCAATCGCATTCCTCCACGATGATCGGCACTACACGGGCGGTCCCTGCGGCGTGGCGTTCAAGCGCGCGTCTCATTTCGCGCTCGACACAGTAGTCGGATGCGATGAAGTCGGGGCTCACCAGGAGCAGGAACAGGTCGGAAGCCTCAAGTTCCCGTTCAATCTCAGCGTCCAGTTCGCAACCAGCCAAGATGTTGCGATCATACCAGGTCTCAATACGCCCTTCCCTTGTAAGGTTCTTGAGGTGGACGTGCAGCCGATCAAGCGCGGCCTTGTCGCTATGAGAATAAGAAATAAATGCCCGCATCTGCTCAACTCAAATGTTTAATGTTTGTTCATGATTGACCCAAAGCGCTACCTACGTGAGACACGGCCTGTAGCGCTTGAACCCGAAACCACTGTTATACTGTTTACAGTCAGCGCTTCTTGTTCGACTGGGACAACACCGAAGCGGCAAGTGTCTTTGTCTTTTCAGAATAGCGATCGCTGCGAAGTACCTTTGACGCGAGGTCCTCCATTTCCGCTCCGGTTTGCCGATTGGTCTTTGACTGAGACAACGCCGAACCAGCAAGCTTGCGGGCGATCTGTGAAGAGCCAGGTTTGAAAAGGGTGTCTGCTGCAAGCGAGGCAACCTTGGTCGAAGTTCCTTTACGATTTACCGCCATACTATCCTCCATATGGTGTTTGGTTTGCTTCTAGTTACTAGATGTGGGATTTGAGCCAACTTTTCTCAAGCTTCATCAGTGACATTTTAAAATGGCAGCCTCGCCTCAAAAAGGTCTGGCGTGTCTTCGTCGCGCCGCCTGCTCAGGCCTTCACCAAGATGCAGGCACGGATGTTTAATACGTGTCAGGCCTTTGCCGCCCTCAAAATGGACCCACCCTCCTCTGGGCATGCCCACGCTTACGATCAGCGCCCCGCATATTGGACAAGTCCGCCTGAAGGATGCGCCCTTCTTGCTTTCACGATCGCCTCGAACTGCCCAACCTCCGCGAACGGATACCGTGCGCCCTGTCGACAGACGGCGGGTGTGTGCCTTCCTGTAATACCAACGGTCCGTCATCCCAGCCCCCTCCTTTCCTCGACCCGGCTGCCGCTTGGGGTCGAACGCACGTAGAAGCCTTGTGGAATAGCCTCTTGCACCAGCCCGACATGGGATATCAGGCCCACGGCACGACTGCCCTCTGTCAGCGCGGCAAGAACTTGGATCACCTGATCCAGTGTGCCCGCCCCATTTTCGGTGTCGAGGCTCCCAAAGCCTTCGTCGATGAATATTGTGTCCATCCGAATCCTGCCCGAAAGGCTCTCGACCACATCAGCGAGCCCAAGCGCGAGGGCCAGTGCCGCGATAAAGGTCTCGCCGCCTGACAACGTGGCTGTCGGGCGCGCCTTGCCGGTGTTGATGTCGAAGGCCTCGATTTCGAGCCCACGCTTGCCGCGACCGCCAGATGCCTCGAGCCCACGCGTTAGCCGGTAGCGACCACGTGTCATAGGGTCGAGCCTCATATTCGCCGCCTCAAGAACCTGGTCGAACATTGCTCCGATCGCGAAGGTCTCGAGTGTCATCTTGAAATCGTTCTTGCCGTTAGCCAGATCGGCCAGCCCCCGGAGCGGACCAGTCTCGGCTTCTAGCCGCTCGGTTTCGGCCAGAGCCGCGGCAAGCGATTCCTTGAATTTGGTCAGTGACGATACATCCGTTCTCGCTGTGGCAAGTGCAGCGTTGGCCGCGTTCAAGGTCTGGGTGGCGTCTGTCAACGCCAGCTGAAGCGGGGCAAGATCCGGGCGTTCACGATCTGCGCAAGCGGCTATGGCGTTATGCAATGTCGTGCGAGCAGCGATCAATCCATCGCGGTGATCGGTTACCTTCTTGCGGTCGGCGTCTAGAGTCGGGAAATGGCTCTTGCAAGCATCATATCCCGCTTTGTCCAGCCCAACCTCGGTAAGCCGAGCGACAAAATCACCTTGTGCCTTCTTCACGCGCTGCTGCTGCCCGTCGCGCGCCCGCTTCGCTGCTTCTAGCTGCTCTTGCGAACGGGTGAGCACCTCACTGGCGGCTCGGTCCTGTTGCGTCGCCACTTCCAGCGCCTCGGAGAGTTGCCTTTGCTCTCTCTGCAAAGCCTCCCGTCGAGCGACAACCGCCTCGGGCGTGCGCAGACCTTTCGGCAGGGCCTCAATCACTGTGTCCAGCTTGGCGCGCGCGCCGGCAAGAGCGGTCTCGGCTTTCCCCGCAGCGGTGCGCGCCGAAGCCTCGCCGGTTTCTGCCTCAGTCACCTTGCGCTTGAGCTCGGCCAACTGCTCCGCCATCGCGTCCAGATCAACCGCCTCTCCAAGCGTGGCGACGGTGCCTTCAATCCGCGCGATTTCGGCTTCGAGTTGCGCCAACGTGCGCTCAGGGCGCTCCTGTTCCTCCAGCGCCCGCTTCTTTTCGTCGAGCCGCATTCGGAAATTGCCGAGGTCGCTTTCGGCCCGAACTCTGGCTTCGGAGGCGATTCTAGCCTGAACCTGAGCGCTCCGAAACGCTTCTGTCAAACCAGATTGTTCAGGCGCACCATGGGCAGGCGCAGGATGATCATGGGAACCACAGGAGCTATGCTTGAATTTGGGTGACGCGCATCATCAGGCGGCGCGGTTTTCGGTGTCGTTGGTCACTTCGACACCGTCGTTGAATTTGATTCCTTCGATAACCTTTGGCAACTGATTTCTGCCCTTGAGGCGCAGCCATTTTTTCGATGCTGCCTGAATGAGGGTGAAAACCATCAGTTTTGCGGTCTTTTGTGACAGCGCCCCTTTGGTCCTCACCGTTCGGTGCCGAACAGTGGCGAACACGCTTTCAATCGGGTTCGAGGTGCGCAGATGGCCCCAATGCTCGGCTGGGAAGTCGAAGAATGCAAGCATCGCCTCTTCGTCCTTTGTCAGGCAGGCAACACCTTTTGGGTATTTGACGCCATACTTTTCGGAGAAAACTGCCAACGCAGCATCGGCTTCTGCGCGCGTTCCGGCGTGCTGGATGTCGTCCAGATCTGACTTGACCGCCGGGGCCATCTGCTTGGGAAAACAGTTCTGGACGTTCTTTACCTTATGCACCCAACACCGTTGGTGCTTTGTGCCTGGAAACGTTTTGTCCAGTGCGTTCCAGAACCCCATGGCTCCATCCCCAACCGCAATTTCCGGTGCGACGGACAGCCCGCGGCCTTTGATGTCGGTCAGCAACTCATGCCAGCTCTGCGCGCTCTCCCGCAGGCCGACCTGAAAGCCGATCAGCTCTTTCTTGCCCTCCGGTGTCGCGCCGATGATCACCAGCATGCATTCGGCATTTTCCTCCATCCGCGCCTGAAGATAAACGCCGTCCGCCCAAATGTAGACGTAGTGGCGGGCAGACAGATCCCGCCGTGCCCAGGCATCATATTGAACCTGCCATCCGGCAGTCAGACGCGAGATGACGCTTGGCGAGAGGTTGGGCGCATCCGGCCCCATGATGGCCGACAGCGCGTCCTGGAAATCGCCCGTCGATATGCCCTTCAGATAAAGAACAGGCAGCAGCGCGTCCAAGCTGATCGAGCGGCGCGCCCATTTCGGCAGAATGTTCGAGGTAAAGCGGATCTTTTCTGCCCCATCAGAGGACGCCATCCGGTCGCGCACCTTGGGCCGCTGGACATCCAGAGCACCGATCCCCGTCTGAATCTTCCGTTCAGGGCCAAATCCATGCCGCACAATCCGCTGACGCCCGTCTTCCAACTGCTCATCGGCAAAACTGGCGACAAAGGCATCAGCCTCGGCCTTCAGCGCTTCCGCCAGCATCCGACGAGCACCTTGCCGAGCAAGCTCTGTCAGCGGATCGACGATCGTTTCCGATTGGCGAAATGGCAGGATCGTTGTATCTTCCTTCATGGCGTATCGCTCCTTGTGAGGTTCTGGCCGGCTTTGACACCCGCCACGATACGCCGCACTTCAAATCACGCCATCACCCAAATTCCCGCATAGCTCGAACCACAGACAGGGCAGGGCGCCCCTTCGGTCAACTTTTCCGCGAGAATGATCGCTTGCGTGCGCGAAAGCCGTGCCTCGGCATCTACCAAGGTCGCATCAGCGGCTTGCGCCGCGTCGGTTCTTGTCGCCAGTTCACTCGATGCCGCTTCAACATTTCGTTGAGCATCCGCGACAGCTTCTTGCGCCCTAGCATACGCCGCTGCCTTGACCCTTTCTCGGTTGAACTCGGCCAGCTCACCGGTCAGCTGGCCTCGCTCCGTTTCGGTCTTTCGCGCTTGATCAAGCGCCAGATCGGTCGCATCGCGCTGAGACTTGAGCTTCTCTCGGGCATCAATGGCCTCGGTCAGAGCCTTCTTCGCTGAAGCTTCGTCCTTCACAGCGTCGTCAAACGCGCTTCTAAGATCCGCTGCCTGCCCGACCTGCTTCTCGATCGCCTCCAACCTTGTCAGGTCAGCCTGAACTTGTTGCCGTCGGTCCTCGCCAGACTGTGCCTCAGCAAGTTTCTTTTCCGCCAACTCCTTCGCGCCAGTGGCGATGTTGAGTTCCGCCTCGGCCTTCGTGACAGCCTCCACCGCTTTCAGGCTATCCTGCTCCGCATCGCACCAAGCCGTCTCAAGATCACGGGCCTGCAAGGCATTCCGGACAGCCTCAATGCGCTTGGCCAGCTCTTCGACCTCGATCGTTCTCTTTTCTAGATCATCGACAGCCTGCTGTGCCGTGTCGGCAGAAGAAAATGCCTTTTCGATTTGCTCGCCTTCGGTCAGAGCTTTGCGCGCAGCTTCGTTTGCCATCTCCGCACCACGCTGAACGCCCTGCTTTTCTTCGACTTCGGCTGCGGCTGCAGCAATCCCAAGTTCAAGCGCTTCGGCGCTCTCGAACCCGCGTTCCTCGAGGCGAGCCAGGTAGAGCGCGCGCTGGTCGCGCAACGCTCGTTCTGCCGCTGAGGCTTCTTCCTTCAGCCTTGCGGCGAGATCGCGATAGACCTTCACGTCGAAAAGATCCCGCAATATCTCGACCCGCTCATCCGTTTTTGCGGCCAGGAACGTCTCGAACTTGCCTTGCGGTAAGAGCACGATCTGTCGAAACTGATCTGCCCCGTAGCCAAGCAGCGCCTCGACCTGCTGCCCTACTAGCGAGACCTTCTTTTCCGCAATGACACGGCCGGACTGACTCGGACCAAGAGTGTCCACCGGAATCCCGGTGACGTCGAATAAAGAAGCTTCCGCCGCGTCCTCAGTGGTCCCTTCACCGCGTGCCTTCGGACGTTCCTGCGCCGGACGACGACGGATCAGGTAGGCCTTGGTGCCCAGCTCAAAGACAAATTCGACTTCGGTAGGTAGATCCGAAGCGGCGTGATCCGAGCGTAGTGAACGTGGTTCCTGATCAGTCCTAGTCGGCGCCCCGAATAGCGCGAAGGACATCGCCGAAAACAGCGTCGACTTTCCCGCGCCGGTCTGACCATAAATTCCAAACAGACCCGTCTCCAGCGCGGACCGGAAATCGACTACCTCGGTTGTGGCAAATGGCCCGAAGGCTTGAAGCGATAGGCGAATGGGTCTCATGTCTGCTCCTCCCCGGAGGCTACTGCGTGGAGCTTTTCCGCGACGATCGCGACTTCGGTGGCGTTTGGTTCCCGGCCGCGCACAACCTTCACGAAGTCGCCAATCATCTCGATCGGCGTCACAGTGGCCCGCCCGCTGCCGAGCGCCTCGGTCTCCGCCGCGCGCTCCTGCCGGGCATAGGCCAGATGGCAAGCATTGGGATAGGTCGCGCGCAACCGCTTCATCGGATCGATCAGAGGGTTCTCATCCGTCAGGATGGCCTGGATGAAATCATCAGACGGCGTTCCCTCCAGAAGTTCCGAGAATTCCCCGGTAAGCGAGCGCACTTGCCGGATCGGTCGGAACGGCACGGTGCGGATCTCGGCCCCTTCAGCCTGCAGATCGACGACAGTCATTGATTTTTCGTTTCCTGCCTCGTCGAACCCGAAAGCGAGCGGTGCGCCGGAGTAACGAATATGGCTCGCGCCCACTTCCTGCGGCTTGTGCAAATGTCCTAGTGCAACATAGTCCGCCCCGTCGAAGACATCGGAGGGAACAGTTTCGATACCCCCGACTCGCGTCAAGGCCCGCTCGGTCTCGCCAACCGCACCCCCCGCGACGAAAGCATGGGCCACGACGACCCAACGCGCCCCATCAGGCACCTGCCTCCTCGCCGCAGCGATCTGAGCGGCAACGACTTCCGCTGGCGCATTAATGCTTTCATCCCCGAACACCTCGCGTGCGGCGTATTCATAGGAAAAGGGCAGTGCGGAAAAGGCGATCTCGCCTTGCGCGTCACGCAGCACCAGTGGCGCCTCTACCGCGTCGGCAATCCCGCGCACCAGCACACGAGACGCGGTGGAAAAGACAGACATTGCCTCGATCCGGTCGCCAGAATCGTGATTTCCAGAGATCATCACCACAGCGGCTTCGGTCTCCTCCGCCACGCGCTTGAGAAAACGATTGAACTGCCGGATCGACGAATTGGGCGGCGAGGCACGGTCAAAAACGTCCCCCGCAATGACAAGAACATCGGCCCGTTCGGCCACAAGCGCTTCAAGGATCTGACCCAGGATAACCTCATGATCATCCTCGAGGCTCAACCCCATGAACTGCCGCCCCAGGTGCAGATCTGCTGTATGAAGTATTCGCATCCGATCAATCCATTTTCTATACGTATAGTAAATGTATGGACCTTGCGCGCCGAGTCAAGTACTGCTTCGTGCATGAGCCTAGAAGACCTCAAACACGCGCAACGCGAGCGAATTTTGTTCCTCGATCAATGCCTGACCTGGAGAGGTCAGGCGAACCGTCGTGACTTGATGGAACGATTCAATATCTCGATGGCACAGGCTGCCGTTGACTTTCGAACCTATCTCTCTCTGACGAACACGCCGCCAGTCTATGACGCCGGGGAGAAGGCCTACTTCTCGACCGGCGACCACTGCGCATTGACTGAGGCTGGCCCGGAACAAGTTTTCGAATTGCTCGATGGCAAGGCGGCATCGCTTGGCGCGAGCATCCCGCTTCCCACTCGCGTGATGGATTCCACCGTCGTCGCACAGCTCTACCGCGCGATGAAGGGCGAACGAGACATCCAGATCACCTACACCTCGATGTCAAGCGGCCTCTCCGACCCTCAGTGGATCAGTCCAGTTCAGTTTCATTTTGACGGAGAGGCAATCTATCTCCGCGCATGGAGCTATAAGCACAGTGCGTACCGCGATTACCTCCCAATACGAATAGCGAAACAAACTGAGATGAAAACGCGGGAGCGGCCTGCTCCCCTGCCTTTTGACACGGACTGGAATAGCTTAGTGCGCTTGTGGATACGCCCGCGTTCAGATCTATCCGATGCGCAAGCTCGAGCCGTCCGGCTAGAGTATGGCTTTGACGACAAAACGCATTTGCTGATCGAAACGCGTAAGGCGCTCGCATTTTATGTCGTAAGACGATGGCGCCTCGATGACGAAAAAGCTCGGCTAGAATTAGATAGGATGGAAGAATTGGGTGCGTAAAGTACGCCCTGCGCGAAAAAACTGCAAATTCAATGCCGAACAGGATGATATAAAACAGTGGCCCTGTCTGCATCTGTACGCCAACATGAGCCTAATGAAACTGACATAGTAAGCTGACATCTTAATTTCCGCATGACGGAGGCAAGGCATTTCGGCCAAGTGGGATACAGAACGCACGACAGACACGCCCCCTGCGCACACTATCCAAACTGCGCTGCTAACAAGCGCAACAAGCTTCAATGCGGTTGGAAAGCCGGAGCCTTTTCAGACGGCCGCCGTAGACGGGCGAGATCGAGCGTGGAATATTGAACCAAGTGCTAGATGCGAGGATGCAGAAGCAAGTGTTGAGGGAGCGTAAGTTGACTGTCAGTGTTCATAATCCCGATCAGTATATGGCGGCGCTTAGGACGATCGTCGCGCAGGGCCGGAAGCGGATCGGGCTGTTGGTTGGCGCTGGAGCTTCTGCCGGAATGGCAAAACCCGATGGCACCTATCCGCTCATCCCGGCAGTTGCGGGGCTCACGGACCAAGTTCTCACGACACTTGCCCCAACCTATCAAAAACAGATTGATGGCCTGAAAGCCGAACTCGCGCAGCATGACATCGAGACGATCCTTTCGAGGATTCGCTCTCTGAGCCAAGTGATTGGTTCGTCGAAAGTCCACGATCTCGACGGCCCAGGCTTTGCGACCTTCGGAGAAGCGATCTGCTCCGAGATAGGCAAGATCGTGGACGTCCGATTGCCCGAGACTGGATCAGCATATGCAGATCTCGTGAATTGGATCACGGGCACAACGCGTGACTATCCCGTTGAAATTTTCACCACGAACTACGACTTGTTGTTCGAAGAAGCGTTCGAATCCGTACGAGCGCCGTACTTCGATGGCTTCACGGGTGGTCGCGAACCATTCTTCGACCCCGTCTCAGTGTCGCGCAGTGATCTTCCCGCGCGCTGGACGCGGCTATGGAAGCTCCATGGATCGCTCGGCTGGCGCGCTAGCTCTAAGGGCGAAGTAATTCGCACGGGCCAAAGCTCAGCAAGTCACCTCGTCTTCCCCGAACACCTGAAATACGATCAAACACAGAAAGCGCCCTACGCAGCGTTGCTCGATCGCCTTCGTACGTTCCTGCTCACCCCCGACACGCTACTCATTTCTATCGGATTTTCTTTTGCCGATGCACACATCGCGGCCCGGATAGATGAAGCGCTCGCAGCCAATCCATCCTCCAGCGTATTCGCATTCCAGTACAAGATTCTAGATGAAGAGGGTCCGGCGTGCGACCTCGCGCGCCGTCTGCCTAACTTTAGCGTCTATGCACGTGACCAGGCCAAGGTGAACGGCACGCGCGGCGCATGGAAAGCTCCGGCCGAACTTCCGAGCAAGGATTGGGGGCCGATAAGGTCAACCTACATGGACGACAAAGGAAACTTCACGCTCGGTGCAATAGAACCCTTTGCTCGCTTCTTCGCGGCATCACGATCGGTTCAAGCATTTCCGACACAACCGGATCTTGCAGCATTGGCAGCGGAGGCGCCACCACCGACAGCCGCCACCGCGTCGGAGGCCAAATGAACGCCCCTACTCTTCTCGGCCATGTCGGCTCTGTCGCCGGTTCGACCGTAAGTGTGCGTCAATTCGAGGGCGTTGCTTCGGGCATTGCGATCATCGGAGGACGAAGCTACCGGGTAGGTCAGGTCGGCAGCTTTGTGCGGATACCACAGGGGTATCATGATCTTTATGCTATCATATCAGAGGTCGGGGCAAGTGCGACACCGGTGACGCTAGTCGATGCGCTAGACCGCGGCGAACGATGGCTAACCGTTCAGCTCATTGGCGAGATTGTCGAGGCCTCGTTTGAGCGAGGCATCAGCCAGTATCCGAACCTGAACGATGAAGTGCATCTGGTCACAGAAGAGGATCTGGCCAAAATCTACGGTGCAGAGTTTTCCGGACAAGTGATAGTCGGGCGACTTGCTAACGCCGAGAGCATTCCGGTCCGCCTGGACCTCGACAAGCTAGTCACGCGCCATAGCGCAGTGCTCGGCTCTACCGGGTCGGGCAAGTCCACGACTGTCTCTAGCTTGTTGCGGTCAATCTCGGCGCCTGACGGAGCAGGCTTTCCGAGCGCGCGGATCCTCCTACTCGATATCCACGGCGAATATGCCAGCGCGCTCGCCGACAACGCTGAGATTTTTCGGATTACACCCGGAGTCGGCGAGAAGCAGCTGGTCATTCCGTACTGGGCACTACGGCCGGCCGAAATACTCAACTTTCTGTGCGGGAAGTTGGATGATCGCGCAACGACCGCAATACTCGACAAGATCTTCGCAGCCAAAAGCGCGATTGCTCAAGCAGACAATTTGCCTGGTGTCGATCTGAATTCAATGACCGTCGACAGCCCTATTCCGTACAGCTTGCGAAACCTGTGGCTCGAGCTGATCGAACCAGAAGTCAAAACCTGGCTCGATCAGGCCAAGACACAACCGGCGATCATTCAGCCCGGCGACGCGACCACGCTTCGTCAACCAGCCTACCAGCCGCACACAACAACGAATTCAGCACCTTACCAGAACAACGTCGGTGTGCTCGGAATCCGCAAGCAGCTCGACCGAATGCGATCACGTATGCTCGATCGTCAGTTCGAGTTCCTGCTCAAGCCCGGTGAATGGGAGCCTGACCTGACGGGCCACGTAACGAACGACCTTCCATCCCTCCTCGAAAGCTGGATTGGCCACGAGAAAGCGATAACGGTGCTTGATCTGTCGGGTATTCCTAGCGCGGTTCTTCTAGATTTGATCGGGGCGATTCTGTCGATTATCTATGAAGCGCTCTTCTGGGGTCGCGAGCGCGATGAGGGCGGCCGAAAGCGGCCTCAACTCGTCGTTATGGAGGAAGCTCACCGGTATCTTGGTCGAGAATCCGACAACCCTGCGCGCGAAATGGTTCAGAGAATCGCGAAAGAGGGACGCAAGTTCGGTATTGGTGCAATGATCGTCAGCCAGCGTCCTTCGGAAATTGACGACACCATTCTCTCCCAGTGTGGGACTTTTGTCGCGTTGCGCCTCACCAATTCCACTGACCGCAGCAAGGTACAAGCCGCTTTGCCCGATAACCTGAGCGGTATCGCCGATAGCCTCTCGGTTCTAAGGACCGGCGAAGCAATAATAACCGGCGAGGCTGCACGGCTTCCAGTGCGCTGCCGCGTCACTCTCCCACCCAAAGACCGTCGTCCAAACAGCGAAGATCCGCTTGTAGCGGACAGCTGGAAGCGCCCCAGGGGCCCTGAAAACTATGATGAGCTTGTCGCGGTATGGCGTGCGCAGGATCCAAAGTGGAAGCCACCAGAAGTGGGCGAGAACGAAGACGAGAACGAGGGAGAAATTTGATGGAACGACAGCCAGTAACTTCCAGCAACTTGGCTGAGGTCGGGTATGACCCGGAATTAGAAACGCTCGAGGTCCAATTCAGGCATGGCGGCGTTTATCAGTATTTCAACGTGCCTGCCTTCATGTACGAGCGTCTCATGTCCGCTGACTCACTAGGTCGTTTTTTCAACGCGGAAATAAAGGGGCACTACCCCGAGGCGAAGATCTAGCGCGCTGCGTTGAAATGACTTTGAAGTTTTCAAGCCGCATTGAGATGCATCTCAAGCGCGCTTGTCTCCAATCAGTCCCAAGGGCAAAGCTGCCTACAAGATTGTCGCGCTCACCCACCCAACAATTCCTCGATGAAATCCTCCTGCCGGTCGAGTGCCGCCTCCCATTCCTTCGGCACGGCGGCTTCCCGATCGAGCGTCCCGGGCTCAGGCTGCCCGCGCCCAGCCTCCATCGTCCTCACGCTCATAGCGCGCGCTTCGCGACGCTGCGAGCGATCCCGGACAGGCGCGCGTTCGGCTGGTTTCGCCTGCTCGTCTGCGCCGGCCTCGTCTTCACCGTCGCTGCCCCATGGCCCCACGCCCTGCACATTCGGCGGATAGGGGAAGGGCTTGCCCTCCTGCCGGGCCAACATCTCTTTGAAGAAGGGATCGTCGTAATACTTGATCCGGCTCGCCTTGATCGGATGCTGGGGCGAGGCGAGGATGATGACCTCGTCGGGATCCATCAGGCGCGCTTCGGTCTCGGAAAGCAGCGGCCGCTCTTCCAGCCGCGCCGAGGTCGAGGTCGCGCCAAGGAACCCCTTGTTGCGACCATACATCCGGGTCACGGCCTCGCGGGTGGTACTGCCGACGGCGGCCGAAACCTCCTTTACAGTGCGCTGGTCACGCGGGGTGATGTAGAGCTTAAGCCCGGCCCCGTTCTCGAGGCTTTCGCGGCCCTCGGGCCCGTAGATCCTGTCAAGCGAAGCCAGTGACTGCGCAATCATCGCAACCCGGCCGCCGTAGCTCGCCAGCGAATGGATCGCGCGCTCGAGATAGGGCATCGCCCCCATCTGCTGGAATTCGTCGATCATCATCATGACCGGCCAGGGCTCATCCGGGCCCGGCTCGTTCAGGCGGATCGACGCGATGAGATCGGCGAACATCAGGCGCAGGAGCGGCGCCAGGGTCGCGATGTGATCCTCGGACACCGCGATGTAGAGCGACTGCGGGGTCTTCCGAAAGGTCGAGAAATCGAAGTCACTCGCCTCGGTCGCGGAGCGGACCGCCGGGTTGTCCCATTGCTTGAGACCGGCGGTCATCAGCGCCTGGATGTTCGAGGTTAGCAGCCGCGACGAGGCCGAGGCCGCATTGGTCCAGAGCTCGCGCAGGATGTCTTCCTCGGCCTCGTCTGCATAGGTCTTGTACTGGGCGTTCTTGTATTCGCCCCCGGCGACGATCTTGTTTACCTCGCCGAGGTTCGGCGTGCCACGCTGGATCGCCAGCAGGCAGGCCGCGACAAAGATCGACTTGCCAGCCTCGGAGAAGGTGTCGAGCGTCTTGTTGTCCTTGTCGAGGAAGAGGTCGGCGAGGATCGAGACCTCGGTGAAGCGCTGTGCGAAGCTCGGGGCCTTTGCGATCCGCGCGAGCGGGTTGTAGCGATGCGTGGCATTGGCCCAATCAAACGGGCTGAAGCGATAGACCTCGTCACCGTTCAGCGCCCTGAGCCGCGCGGTCTTCTCAAAGTTCTCGCCCTTCACGTCGAGCACTACGACCGAACCCGCGAAGCTCAGAAGGTTCGGGATCACGAAACCCACACCCTTACCGGCACGGGTCGGCGCCACCATCATCACATGCGGGATTATCGTCGAGGAAATGAACTCCGCCTTCGAGGTCGGCGCGCCAAGCTTGCCGCAGACAAAGCCCTTGCCGGGGGCCTGGAGCATGTCGTTCTTCTTCAGCTCCGCCTTGGTCTGCCAGTGAGCCGAGCCGTAGTCGTCGCGCTCCTTCTTCCAGGTCCAGGCCAGCGCCAAGACGCCGAGACCAATTGCGCCAAAGCCGACGGCGCCGAAGCCAACCTTGAAGGCTTCGGGATGTGCCGCGCGGGTGCCGGCGCTCGCCTTCCAGAGCGCCAACATGTCGAAGCTCTGAAACCCGGTTTTCAGGGCCAGGGTCAGGTAGAAGGCGGCAACGATGGTGCCGATGACGGCGCCGCAGATCACACCAAAGAGGAGCGCGGCCCAGAGGGGGAGTGTCTTGGTCATGGTGGTCATCTCCCCCTTAGAATTCCATATCGTCATCGAGACCGCGGTCCCGACCGAGATTACGTCCCAGCTCCTGGGCCTCCTGCTGGCCGCGCAGCCGCGCCACTTCGGTCGCCTTGTCCTGCTGCAACCCGGCGGCACGGTCGGTGAAGACCTGGTCGCCCGTTTCCTCAAACGTCATTTCGAGGAATTCCTGCGTGACGGTGATCTGGTCAAGCTTGCTCGGCAGGGCCGCATCCAGCACCTCGTAGTTGCCACGGCGTAGCTCGGCCAAGCCTTCTTCTCCCAACTCCTTGAAGAGTTCGGATTGCAGGGTCCGCTCGACGGTCTCTTCCTGTTCCTCGGTGAGCTTGCCGTCCCGCAGCATGTCGGCGAGGTCCTGCAGGTAGGGATTGGGCGTCCGGTCATCCTCGTCGATGAGGGGCAACGTCGCCTCCTCCTCGTCCGCGAGGGTTCGGCCGATCTCGACGCCCATCTCCTTCGCCCGCTCCATCAGCGCATCCATTACGCCGTCGACCTTTTCCAGCGCGACGTCGAGCTGGTCGTCACTCGCGGTCTCCACGCTGAGGCCATCCTTCGCGAGCACCGCGTTCATGTCCCGCTCAACCCAGTCCTGCGCCATGCCGTAGTTGCGCGTGCCACCCGCCGCGATCCGGGCCAACAATTCCTCGCTGTCCATGCCCACCTCCTCGGCGCGCTCGAGTACCTCGCGCAGCCCGTCGTCATTGCCGGACCGCAGCGCGGCGATCAGCACCTCGCTGCCCGCCCCCGGCGGATAGGGTTCTTCGAGCTGCTTGCCAAAGCGCGCGCGCAGGTCCGGGTCCGGCACCATCTGCGAGAGGTCCGCGATGATCGGCGCGGCCTTGGCTTCAAAAGCGGCCCGCTCGGCCGGGTCCAGTTCCTCGGCCTTGAGCCTCAACGCCTCGATCGTGCGCTCGGAATAGTCGATCGCGTCACCGACGGTCTTGATGTCCTTCATGTCTATCTCTCCTTCGGTGAAGTTCCACGGCGTGCCGGAGCCAAGCCCGTCCGCCATGCCGCGGACCGCACGTGCCATGTGGCGCTGGTCCATCCGGTCCAGCAGGTCGGCGAGGTTCTTGTAGTCCTTGGCGAAGCCCACCACCTGCGCCTGCGCGATGGCGGATTCCTGGGCCGTCATGACGATCTCGCGCGGCAGCCTTGCCTCTTCCTTCGCGCGGTAGATCTCCTCGATGCCGGCGGGCTTCTCGAAGATGCCACGCTCGAGCCGGGTGGTGGCGTCGAGCATGACACCATAGCGCTCCGCGATCTCAGCCTGCTTCTCGCGCATGAGCTGCGGCGACATCACGCCCTCCGCCCAGCAGGAGAACCAGGTGCCCTTCTCGACGCCGCGGTTGTTCAGGATGATATGGGCGTGCTTGTGCGCCCGGTCGTCATGGACCGCGAGAACATAGTCCCACTGATCGCCATATTCGCCGCTCTCAAAGAAATGCTCCGTCCAGTCCATCGCGATGTCGCGCACCTGGTCGATGGATACGTCGGTCGGGAAGGACAAAAGCATGTGTGAGGTGAACCCGAGCTTTGTCGAGCCGCGCCAGGTCCCGGCCCAGTCCTCGATGATGTCCTCTTTCTGCTCGTCGGAAAGCACCGCCGCATCGGTCAGCGCATTGGTCATCGTCGAGTAGGTATAGACCGCCTTGTCGTTGATGTAGGAAATCTGCGCCCCGAGCGAAGCACGCGTCTTGCAGCCTCCGGCTCGGATCCGTTTGAAGACCGCCGCCCGGCTCTGACCCGACGCTGCCTTCAGCGCGTTGCGCGCCGACATGGATCCGACGCGCGCGAAACTCCGTCCCTGGCGTCGTCCCGCCAGCCGGGCGTCGATCCGCGCCGCGGCCTGACCTCGGATGCGCTCATCCTCCCAGAGCCGCCCCATGACCGAGGTGTAGAGGGCGAGGGGATCAGCCATTTCTGACGAGCCTCAATCCGCGTTCGATCGCGCGCGGGCCATCCTCCAGAACCGCGCTCTCCGTCCCCTGCCCTTCTTCCTTTAGCGGCCACTCCTGATGACGCAGCACCTGCGCCGCATCCTTCATCCGACCCATCTCACGGCTCATCGACTGCGCCAGATCAAGCAACTCGATCAGCATCGCGCGGTCGGCGTCCGAGACCTCCAGCCGACCGCGATGGACCACCTTGGCAAGCACCAATCCGGCGTCGCTCACATCCTTCGCTTGACGCCATGCGGCGCAGAACTCCGCAATCAGGTCACGGGGCACATCGAGAAATCCGCACCGTCCGCGCAGCACCGCATTCAGCGCCTGGGATCGGTTGGCAAAGCCCCGTTCGCGCCAGTCCGCGTCGAAGGCATCGAGCTCGGATCGACTGGCCCGGAAGGCCACCGTCTCGCTCGGATCGCGCACCGCGAGCCCCTCGCCCGCCTCCTCTTTCGCGAGCCGGTTCACGTGGCGCGGAGAGATGCCGAACGCCGCCGCCAGATCCTTGGCACTCTCGCCCGCCGCGAAGCGCCGCGCGACTTCGATGCGCTCTTCAAGCTTCAGGTTTTTCGCTGGCCTCGGCACGGGTCAGACCCCCTCGGACAAAATGTGCAAACATTGGCCATATCCTGCCAACGTCTTCCTTCTCTCCTTCGCTTATACTTCAATACATCACATTGCGCAATATTACGTTTTGCATGTTGTGTCTTTTTGCGGGCATTGGACGCCGTCAAGACCCCGCGTCGCGGCGCGACCTGGAACGGGTCCCGCCCTCATCGATGCAGGACAACCAGGTCGAAAAAGCTTCCGAAACTTGTGTTCAAGACGCACGCGACGACAGACAAACCGAACGCTCGAGCCGGTCACGGATCGGGCGCCAGAAACACGAAAATGGCCCGCGCTGGATGGCGCGGGTCGCACCCTCTGAGGGCGTCGCGAAGCTTCTTAGAGACGGCGTCAGAGCCCTGTGGATCCGAAGACCCGCAGGGGTGTCTGGGTCAGTGACCCAGTCCCTGATTGCGTAGGTCGTCGTAGCGGCTGCGGGCGATCAGAGCCTCGGTCTCGAGGCTGTCGAGTAACTCGGGATGGGCGTCTTCATCAAAGGCGGCGAGGTAGGCATCGAAGGCAATGTCGGCTTGCAGTTCGGCGAGGTCGATGGATTGTTCGAGTGTCATGGTGTGATCCTTTCCGTTGATCGTCGTTGGACGGATCGTGGAAAAGACCGGGGGCATGAGAGCGGGCTGCACCCGGCACGGGGCGGAATGAAATGGAGCACGCCGAGGGCAGGTTTGTTGTGAGCGGTGCCTCGCAGCGCTCAAGGCGCAGCCGTCCAGAAACCTGTCCCCGGCGTTGCCGACCGCTCGACCCCGGGCTAGCGATCTGAAAGGCCAACAGGTCGACGGAAAGGCGCGCGGCGGTGGCCCTGAAGTGAGACGCTGCCCCCCGGGATGCACGACGATGATTTGCGATTTCGTTGCCTGCGGCAAAGGGTGAGTTTGCCGCCCCTTGGCGCTTCGCCTAGACGACCGTGGCGCGGGTTGCTCAACTGAGAGAAGGGGTGCGCTTGGCCTCTCTCAGCGGGCTGCCAGCTCTCCCTGCGGACATTCGGTTCCGACTTGGGTTCGCGCGATGCACGTTGTAGCTGAACAAAAGGATCGGAGCCGCGTCAGCGACCTATCCAATCTGACTATCCGCCTCGGCGTCCGCGTCCGAAATATGCGGCGTCTTTCGGACACCAATCTTGCGCCCGCCCGGGACAAGTTCCCCCGGAACGAGAAAGTGCCAGACCGCCGAGGCGGTCTGGCCCCTGGCTCAGGCTGCGTCTTTCGGACCCCAGGGGATGACGGCCTGCAGGGACAGATCGTCCTGGTTCGCGGCCTTGCCGAGGTTGGCGTTGAAGCCGTGGTCGCGGATGGTCAGCGTGTAGTAGTCGGCGCCGGTCTCCTTGTTTTGCTTCTTCCAGATGCCGCCGCACTCGACCAGCTTGCCGCGCGGGGAGCGGCCGAGGACGCGGTGCGTGGGGGCCATCGGGTTCGTGCTTGCGACGGGCTCGACCGTGATGTCGAGGTCGAAGGTCAGGGTCGAGATGGAGCCGACGCCCTTGGCGGTTTCGATGTCGGCGCTGGTGAATTTGATGCAGTTCGTGGTCATTGCTCTTCTCCTTGTTTGCGTTGCAATGATGGTCACCTTGCAGCTGGCCAAGGCCCGGCCACACCGAAGGCGAAGCACAGCGGAGAGGGGCAGGCGCCGATCTTTTTGCTCCGCGCGGAATGGCCCGCAGGGGCAGGGGAAAAAGATCGGCGACAACCTTTGTGGACGGGACGACAGCTGCGACCAGCATGTCATGCAACTCAGACAAAGGGAGAAGTGCGGGGCCGCGAAGGAAACTGGGTGAACAGCCGAGGGAGAGAAATGCCTGTGGTGGCGATATTTCTGTCCTCTCGCTCCGAGCCGCATCCCGACCAGTCGGAGCTTTGCTGACCCTGCCTCACGTGCCGCGACGGCTGGTTTCCGTGGCAACGCGATGTGTTTTCTGGACGAACAGCATGGAGACCGTCGAAGCTTCGACAACGTGTCCGGATCACTCGAATTTCGAACGGACCCTCTACGGCAGCCCGATAGCCTGCGATCCGCGCATCACGACCATCACCGACCTTCTGCCAGCTGCGGCCAATGCAATCCGGCGGTCGCCGGAAATCGTTTGCGACCCATGATGACAGGGCGGCACAGCATGTCCGGCAAAGCACGGAACAACAGCGGCCGAGACGCGACGTACGAGATCACTGATGTCACGCGCCCGCCCCAGCGACCGTAACCGAATGGCCGAGATGAAGCGTTGCCACGACCATGCGACGGCTGGTCGAGCTGGCTCCGGAGGAGACGGCACGGCCAGCGGCACGTCGCAGGGAGAGGCGGCGTTTCAGCTCGGGGAGGGCGGCTGCGTGCAGCCGACCGAGTAGGGCGCGGTCCTGACCAAAGGGCAGGAGGGGCCAAGATCATCAAATCCGGACGACTGTTGCACACAAAGTATCCGGAGCCTCTCCGCACCAAAAGATGGAAAGCTAGGACAACTCTCAACGAGAAAGACGCCGAACATTTCGTTCGCTCCACTGCAATTGGGTTGGGCCATTATCTGGAGGTTGGCTTTCTAGCTGCTTGCGATAACCTTCAGCCGCATGGCGCGCGTTTCAAGGAGATAAGTCTCCACGCTGGCCAGTAGATGCAGTCCCTCCTCTGTGACAGCCGATCGCGACAGGCCAGGCTGAACGATGCGCACATCGAATTCGTAGCGATAGTCCTGCCAATTCGCTTTCAGCTTTTTGAGGAATGCGGCTGTTCCCTGTTCGAAGCGGGAAGTCTGGCCCTTCTCCAGCCGTATCTTCTCCCGCTTCAACATATGTATGAGCATTCTGTTGGGCCGATCACGCCAGCGTGCGGATTTCTGCGCTTGCCCGCAAACTTCATAGAGATCCTTCACTCGCGCGCCGGGCGTGTCGGAACTGGAGTATTTGCAATGGTGAAGCGTCACTTGGACGAGACCTTCAGTCACTCGAAGGGTGACGACGTCCGCGATCTCTCCAGCCCCATCATCGTCGAAGATGATGTCAAAGGCGTCGCCTTCTGCGAGCAATGTCTCGATTACGCGCCGTTGCACTGAGTCAGTCCGCTTTTCAGGACCCTGCGCCTCGGCACGTATATTGGTCTCCGACCAATCCCAAACCTCGATCCGATCAGCGGAATACGGTTCCACCAAGACGCCTTCAGGCAGAGCATAAAGGTGACTGTAGATCAGCAGTGAACCATCCCCAAAGTCGATCTGTGGGGAATCCTCGCCGAAGGATTCCGAGAGCGACTTCGTCTTGCCGCTGACCTTGACGGTTGTTTTCGGCCCATAGCGCTGCGGATAGCTGGCACCCCCTTCAGCAAAAACGATTTCGAATTCGGCGATGTGGTTATCGCTGCGCACCGTGAAGCGCAATGGACCCGTGCGTTCATGATCCAGAAGCTCGATGTCGCATTCAGCGAAGGCTACGGGTTTGTCGCCGAAACTGATTTCGATCCGGTCCTCGATTTGCGTCAACAGCGATTCCGGCCAGTGGATCGCGACCGGAGGCACCTGCGGGCGTTCGCTGATCTGGCGAGGTCGCATCGCACTCTTGAAGACGCCATCGGTGGTGATCCCTGGATCTTTGACGGCTTTGCCGATATCCGCGCACCAATCGACCCAATCAGTCAGATCGCGAACCCGCGAAATCGACCAGAACTTGCCTTTGGCCGAACAGCCACGAGAGGCGGGAACACCGTCGAGGAAACCGGTTGCGAACACGTTGTTCTTGATGCGCGACTGGGACTTCGCAGTGTCGAGTCCGTCGGCGACATCGACACCCATATACATGGAATAGCGGACACCGCGTCCCTGATGGTGCGTCAGGCCAAGATTGCGCAGGATCAGGCGATTGAACCCATGCAGGCTGCGGAAGACCTCCTCGCCCTCGACCCGGCGCGCTGCCTCACCGCAGACCGCCTTGGCCAATCGGTCATACGGTCCCTTGATCGAGCTGCTGATATATAGGAGCTGACTATCGGGATCCCAATGCATCATGTGCAGGTCCCAGGTGACATTGGTCGCGTGCTGGGCCGTGGTCCAGCCGGCCTGCTCTTCGGAGCGGGTGACGAAGATGGCGACACGCTGGTGTGGGTTGACCTTCATGCCGAGATATACGCCGGGACTATATAAGTCCTCGGCCCGCAAAGGCTCCCAACCGTCGCAGTTGGTGCGATAGACGACGGCGTTCATCTTCGGTTCGAGCGTCTGCAGGGGAATGTCGCTCAAGTCGCCGACAAAGCCCTTGAACATCTCGGCACGGCGGACTTGCCGGTCGATCTTCGCGGTGCTGAGTGCCTCGACCAGCGCATTCCAGTCGGCATCCTCCGCATAGAGCTTGGCCAGCGAACGATCAATGTCGTCAATGCCGGTGTTGGCGATGACCGTGGCGTCGCCGAGGCGTGGATCCTGGCGGGTGAAGCGGCCGACAAACTGGATGGTAACGGCGATGCTCTTGTGCGGGTCGTGCAGGGCGGCGATCTTCAGTTCCGGCAGATCGAAACCTTCGCCGAGCATGTCCACGCAGACAATGATCCGGCTCTCGAAGCGCCGCAGAGCGGCAAGGTTTGCACGGCGTTCACGGATCGACTGCTGGCTATGGACGATGACCGGACGAAGTTCTGGGTACATCTCGCTGTAAAGCTGGTGGAGGGCTCTGGCGCGGTCGATAGTTTGGCAACGCGCCATGGCGAGATGGTTGAGGCTGACGTCCAGATCACCCTGGAGGACTTCGCCGAGCTTTCCCGCGATCGCGAGATCGGCGTCTGCCTGATCGAGCCCGAAGACCGCCTCGAAGCGAATCGGCTTGAAATAGCCTTCGGCCTGCGCCTTCTTGAGCGGATAGGTGTAGATGAACTCGCCGTCGACGCGCCGGCCGTCCTCACGGAATGGTGTGGCGGTGAACTGGACGATCGGGAGCGGTGGCTCACGGTCCGCGAATAGGCCCCGAAAGCGCGCCCATGTCGGGGCGCCGATGTGATGAGCCTCGTCGATAAACAGCGCCGAGGCGCGTGCCGCCATCCGCTCCTGGACCGCCGCTTCGGCGCGACCGGCGATCTGCATCGTTGTGACGATGACATTGGCACTGTCGAAGATCTCATCCACGTCGGCTAGCCTCGTCGGAATGTGCGAAAGGCGCATCACCACTGGAAATGCTGCCTTGTCTTCCAGGCATTGCTGTTGCCTCAGCACGCCGAAGGTCTCGAACTTGCCCGCGATCTGCTCTCGAAGGGCGTCCGTCGGCACTACGACCAGTAGCCTCTCGAAGCGCTGGTGGACGTTGAGCGCGAGCATGGTTTCCGTCTTGCCGGTGCCCGTCGGCATGACGATGGTGGCCGGATCGATCGATCGCGTCGCATGGGCCAAAGCCGCGTGCAGTGCGCCGATTTGAGGACGTCGCAGACCGAGCTGGGCTGGCCGCTCGTTTTCGGCTGCTCGTCCCTCGCGGAGATGAAAGGCGCCCGACCAAGATGCCGAAACCGCGGCCAGCCGTTCGACCCGCGCTTGGCGACTCAACGTGTCGATGCGGATGGGCAACGGGGCCATCCACCGGCCTTCGCCGGCGTCGAGTGCTTCTACGATCTGCGCCGGCTCACTCGCGCCGGGGACCAGAAGAATGAGCTCCGCCTCCAGCGACGTAGCGGTCTTCGCGTTGATGATCTTCAGTATCTCGCCAGACGGCAGCGTGGTTTCATGACCAGTCACACGGCGGATTGAAAAGGGACGCAGACGGCACCGTACGCGCTGCGGCGGAGCCGCCAATTGGCGTATAGGGCTTCCCAGGGCCTTGCCCTCTATCGCAAGCCGAGCAGGCAGCAGCAGTTCGACTTCGGGATTGAAGAGATCATCTTGGACGGGCTCGGTGCGCTTGCGGGAGGCCATGGTCGCGTCCTCGGCTATGCCGCAATCGTCTGGGGAGAAGGCGGGACGGTGATCACCGTCCCGTTCGTCATCAGAACGATCAGGCCCCGTTCGGCTCCGGTCATATCGAGATAGGCACGCACCTGAGCCCGATAGTGATCAAGCGTCTCCTGGGCGGGATTCACGTCGCTCTTCCAGTCGATCACGACGGCTGGCCGACCTTCCGGATTAACCGAAATCGCGTCCGCGATGCCCGCCGTCGCAACCAGTTCGGCCTCCTCTTGCTGAAAGGCATAGACCGGAAACTCAGCGAGCAATGAGGGACGCAATGCCGCCACCTCCGACAAGGCCAGCGTTCGCGTCACGCAACCGGCCAGTTCCTCAGGCGAAAGCCCGTCCGCCGGATCGGAGGAAGGCTCCTTGCCGAGCGCAGAAATGAGGTCTCCAGCACGCGCGGTGAGCGCCTCGTCGGCCTCGTTGCATTCCCCTGTCAGGACTTCTTCCATGAGCTTGTGAAGGATCAAGCCACGTTCGCGTCCGCCCCGGATGGAGGCGAGCGCGTCGGCGTCCGGCACCTGAGCATCAGCCGAACCGGCCCAGATGTCCGGTTCTTCTTCCTGAAGCACTGAACCTGTTGTCGTCTCGTCGCGGCTCGGCGCAAGCCAGGTCAGATGCATCTGCCTTTCGACAATCGCACCAGCCTCAGTGGCGAAACTCTCCCGTGTCTGACCGTTTTCTGTAGCGGCTGTCGCCGCGATCGTGTCGAGCGGCAGATGCGACACGTCAAGGTGAGGGAGATCTGTCAGGGACAGGTCCACCAGGCCGATCCAGGCTGATTTCGAAGGCGTTACGTCGAGCCGCGGCAAGACCAAGAGTTCCCGGGCGCGGGTTGCTGCGACATACCAGAGCCGGACCCGCTCGCAGTCCAGTTCATCCTTCTCTGCCTGCCGCGCCGCGTCATAGCCGGACGGAGGGACACCCAGAACCGGGCAGTAGAAGGTATCAGTCTGGCGATCGGTCACAGCGCTGTCGGGCGCCATTACCCCTGTCATAGTGTTGATGGGGATGACGACCGGCCATTCAAGACCTTTCGCGGCATGCATCGTGTAGAGGGCGACGGCTTCTTCCTGCGCATCGGGCCGGCCTTCCACCGCGCGGGCCTCATCCGCCCATGCCGCCGTCATTGCCTCGGAAAAGGCCCGCAGACCCCGTACCGCATAGCTGACGGCGAGGCTGAGATAGAGATCGACATTGGCAAGTGCTCGTTCTGCCTGACCGCGATGCCGCTCCAGAAGAACCGGGCGTACCCGAAGGACGTCGACGGCCTGCGAAAGAAGATCGTGTGGTGTCGTGCTTTTGGCGCGTTTCTGGAGCCCTTGCAGCCGCTCGATCACATCGCGCGCCAGCGGATGCACTATTGCCGCGAGGTCGACGCCGAGGTCGAGCCGTGGGATCCGGACGGGTTCTTCTTCCGAACGCGGAAGCGCCCAGACGATGTCCAGAAGCTCCTCTTCGCTGAGCCCGACAAGCGGGCCGCGCAGCAATGCGCCGAGCGCCAGCGTATCACGACGATCGGCGAGAACTCGCGTGATCGCGATAAGGTCCTGCACTTCCTGCCGGCGAAACAGACCTTTGCCGGCCTGGGTTGCGACCGGGATGCCCCGGAGCTCAAGGGCTTCTTCATAGCGCCAGAGTTCCGCGCCGGTCGGGGCGAGCAAGGCGATGTCGCCCGGCTGGCAGGGGCGTTGTGCACCGGCTTTGCGATCCTGGACCGGATGGCTGCCGATCAAGCGTGCGCAAAGTTCAGCCACCGCTTCGGCTTCGGCGTCGCGTCGTTGCTCGGCACTGGCCTTGCCGTTCTCGTCAGCGACCGCGATATCGATCGCCGAGACGCAGACGCCGTCTTCCGGATCGTCGTGGAAGGGATCAAGCGCTGTGAAGCCGGGCTGGCCATCAGCCGACAGGACAGTCTCGAACCGTTCGTTGACGAAGGTGAGGATCGAGGCACAGGAACGGAAATTGGTCGAGATCGAGACGAGGCCGTCCGCGTCGTGTGTCGAGAAGGCCGTGCGAGCCTGGACGTAAGCGCCGACATCCGCGCCGCGGAAGCGATAGATTGCCTGCTTGGGGTCGCCAACCAAGAAGAGTGCGCCCGGCCGAATCCGGAAACGCGTCCAGTCCTGCGGATCATCACCGGGATCACCGCATAGACGCCAGAAGATTTCGGCCTGAAGCGGGTCGGTGTCCTGAAACTCGTCGACCAAGACCTTTGAATACCTCTGGCCGAGCGCCTGTCGCACAGTTTCATGGTCGCGCAACAGGTCGCGCGCGGCGTAGATGAGATCGTCAAAATCGAGCTGGGCGCTGGCGCGCTTGTGCTCACGATAGCGCGCAAGGATTGTGCCTGCTTCGTCGATCAATGTCGTGAGGACCTGGCCGGAAACCACCTGGAGTAGTGCGGCCCATGCGGCACAGCACGCTTCGTACAAACCGCTGGCCGTATCGTTCAGCCTGTCGCCGTCTGCCTTGGACAGCCCTGCCTGCTTTGCCGCTGCCGCCCATTTGCCCTTCTTGCGGTAGGCGTAAAAGCTGCCCGTCCCGGTCGTAAGGTCGGGATGCGGGCGTGCAACCAGCAACCCGACGAGCCCGGCGGGCGTGGAACCATCTGTAACCGATGGAAGGGCGGCCGCCATTTCAGAAAAGCGCACGGCGAAGACCTCCGTTTCCGGCTCATCAACGCCGGCGCCTTGCACAAAGGCCGAAAGTTCGTCGGCCGCCTGCTGGAAGGCTTGCAGGTGACCTGCAAAGGGCATCGCCTGCGGTGCGACCAGTTTCCTCGACCGCCGGAGGGCTTCGGCGATCTTGTGCATCAGAGCGACGGTCTCTCCCGGGTTATGCAGCACCATCTCGGCGAGGACGCCGCCCTGATCGCCAGACAATCGCTCGCGCAGCCAGCCTTCGACGATTTCGAGGAAGTTGAGATCGGCCTGGTTGCGGTCGATGACCGCTGCGCCCGGATCGATATCCGCTTCCGCCGGGTAGGGCTTGATCAATCGCTGGCAGAAGCCGTGGATGGTCGAGCAGGTGATTTCGTCGATCGCCGTGCTGGCCGACATCAGATTCTCGCGCTGTGCCGCAGACAGTCCCTCCGGCAAGCCGGCGCGGAGCTCCGGTGCGATATGGCCGGCGGCGAGATCTTCGACGAAATCCCGAACCCGCAGGAGGAGCTCGCTGGCCGCCAGTTCGGTAAACGTGACTGCCGCGATGGAACTTGGCGCGACACCCTGCGCCAGCATGACAGCGATCCTGCCGGCCATCACGGCGGTCTTGCCCGATCCCGCGCCGGCCTCAACCAGAATGGATCGGTCATGACGGCTGATCGCGTCATGCCGGGCGCCATCATCATTCAGAACTTTCACGCTGCTCATCATTCCGCCTCCCAGATCGGCGCGACCTCACTGAGCCGCTCGGTCGAGGCGGCTTGTTTGCGTTTGCAGTAGGTGGCGCCTGCGTTTGCCGGCAGGGCAAAAGCGAGATCGTCGTAGTCGCCTCCGGTATCCGGCCCGGGCAGTGCCGCGCCGCTGGCCAATGCGGTTCTCGCCGCCCGCAGATATGCCTTGATCTCCGCCAGGACGATGTCCGGCTCGTCGAGCTGGAGATCGAGCGGTTCACGCGGATAGAGCAGCGAGGCGCTGATCGCGATGTGGTCGCCCAGGAGCGCCTTGACGGCGAAGGCATAAAGGCAACGCTGAAGCTCGCGGCCGCCGTTTACACGGATGTCGCCTTTGGGCGGCTTGCCGGTCTTGTAGTCGCGCACGAGTGCCCGGCTGCCGTCATCAGCGATGTCGAGCCGGTCGATATAGCCGGCAATGTGAAATCCGGTGTCGGGGATGATCACCGGCACACTGGCGTCCCAGGGCAATGCCGCCTCCGACTTGGGCTCGGACCCGCCGAACGGGACCTCGCCAAAGGATCGGCTGCCCGGCAAATGATCATTGCCATAGGCAAGCGCCTGTCCGGCAAGAGCGCGCGCATCCCCGAGCGTGCGGCCCCAGATAACAGCGGGTGGAACGGGCCGCTCGCTTTCCCACTCGGCCGCCACCGCACCAGCGGCTTGGTCCACCGCAGCCTGAATGGCAGCCACGTCGGCCGACGCCAGGCCGCCCGTCGCTTCGAGGTTTCGCAGGGCGCGGTCGAGCACCAGATGGATGAGGTCGCCGGTTTGCAGGGCGTCAAGCACGAGCGGCTCGGCACTGCTTTGCGGGGATTTCCAACCGAGAGCATAGCGCCAGAGGAAATTGAGGGGGCTGCGCAGCAGTGTTTTGAGCGAGCTAGCCGACTGAGTCCGCCCGAGGATCGCGAGAACCAAAGGATGATCGGACCTGACCAGGCCATCATGAGCTGTCACATCGGCCATGCGCCAATCGCGCCAGCAGGAACGCGCACTCAATGCCTGGGGATCGGCAGCGAATTCCTGCGGCCGCGCCATCAGCCGGTCGGTTTCACTGAAGGCATGGGCGGGAACGGCGTTGCGCCGCAGATAGGCATCCTCGTCATAGGTGGCGAGGACGGGGCTGCGACCCAGCAATCTGCCGTCGCTGTCGCGTCGGGCGCGGGAGAGGACGACGTCGTTGCCCGTAGTGGCGAGGATCGTATCAAAGTCACGGCGATCTGCCAGATTGACGGGAAGCGGGTCGAGCTCGCCCGTTGGAATAATGTGGTCCGGGATCAGCCGATCTTCGGCGATCCCGCGTGGCCAGCGGGAGGAATTGAGACCGATCAGCCGAGCGAAGCGTCGCGGCGACGCGGCGAGCGCGCTGGCCGGCATCCAGGCCACGGAGACGGAGGCCTCGAGCCCGTCATCCTGTTTCAGTGTTTCCAGCGTGCTGTCGATCGCGCCGGCGGGCCCTGCCAGAAGGGCTTTGCGCCAGATGGACAATGCCCGGCCCTTGAGGAAGGCTTCGCCGATTTCCTGTGCCGCGTCCGGTCCCTTTGCCAGCAGATCGACCGCAGCACGCAGCACCGGGGCGTGATCCATGCCGTCGGGCCAGTCGTCTGGCGCGAGGCGCGCCAGCAGTTGGTTCCAGGCGGACGGTGTTGACAAGGGTGCATCGCTTGGAAGGACGCGCATCCAGTCATCGGGAAGGGAAGCCATAGGTGCAGAATCGCCGCACAGGGCGGCGAGACGGCGCAAGCGCGACTGCGAAAGGCCGCGCACGATGATGTCGGCGAGTGCCGCTGCCGCTTGTCCGTCACGTGTGGTGACGGCCGGGACGCCATGAACGAAATGCAGATCGATATTGGCATCGGCGCGCAACGCGAGAAAATGATCGTCGTAGTCGGCCGGCGACGCGGTGGCGATGGCAATGTCGGCGGGCGGTACGCCCGACGCGAGCAGCGACCGGACCCAACGCAGTGTCTCGACTGCCTCATGGTAAGCGGTCGCGGCACTGACGGATCGAATGGCCGGCGCCTCAGCATCGCCTCGAGCGACAGGAACGCCGCTTTCCTTGAGCCAGGCCGGGACAGGGCGGGGACCTGACGTCCATTGCATGGGGGTGTGCTCGGCGAGCGCCTTCAGTAGAGGCCGCCAGCAGGGAGACAGTTCGGTCAGTCCGGCGATTTCCATCGAGCCGAATATGGCGGGCGCATAGGTGATCCGGCTGATGGCTGCGGCGACAATATCGACCGGCCGCATCATTCCGCCCGGAAGTTCGGCAAGGACAGCGGCCTCCAGGCGAGCGATGGCTTCAAGCCTTGGATGATCACCTAAACGGGAAGCGAGATCGATACCGGCCCGCCACGCCTTGTGCAGTGTGTCGGCGGCCGCACCGATCATGCCCGGCAGCATCTTGATATCTTCCAATTCGCCCATCGGTGTTTCAGGGAGGACCGTCTGGATCGCCGCGCGCAGGCTTTCTTCGTCGATTGCGCGGGCGAAACCGCCCGCGAGCCGCACCGCGGCTTGTTCGAACGACATGATCTGGAGGCCATGTTGACCGCTGCGGGCTGCCACAAGGCGGGCCTCCCGCATTGCGTGTTGTCCATAGACAATAAGCGTGGACCGGCACGTCGTGGACATATTCAAGTTCCTTTTTGAAGAATAGCTTTGACCAAATCGGGAAGTGCTTGTGTCGAAAGCTTTGAGGATTCAGCGTCCCGAACCAAAAGTTCGATAGTAAGAAATTGATGGAACTTATCTGATATCAGATTGCCTGCGCCTGCGAACAAATCGACGGGTGCGCCAGATCGAATATCTTCCAGCGCCGATCGAAGATCGGGCGTTTCGTCCCCGGCCTCTACAATCAGAAACCCGTCATGCTGTTCGACCGAAAACCCTTGACTTCTGAGTGCGAGCGCGAGGGTTGATGTCTTCACCGTACCGACCCGCGTCGCAATGACTGATGTATGCTCGCCGATGCTGTGCATGTTATTGGCCCTAAACCCCAGCTGTTCATAGTGAGCACGCGCTTCCTCGAGCATCATCAAAGAGACTGTGTCCATGTAAGCTGGGCTGGATTCCCCCTCGAGCACGGCGAACATTCGGTCGATCACCTTGTCATGAATGTCCCCCGCATCGCCGCCGAAGACTGGAGGCACACCAGCCTTAGCGGGTTTCACGACGATGACCTTTTCCCGATCATGGATTTCTTGAACTATCCAACGCCGCCCAGAAAAAATCAGCAGCATCCCAGGAGCAAGAACATTGTCGATCGGCAGGGTTCCAAGATCCCGCCCCTCTGCGACCAACCGGAACTCCTCAGGCGTCTGGAACACCGCATAGAAGCTGTAATGCTCAACCAGCTTTTCGCCCGCGGGTCCCAAAAGTAGCAGCCCGCTGCCGGCCTGTTCGATCAAGCCGGTTACTGGGTGGCCGATTGCACGCAACACATCTGCGAAGACTTCGGTTGTGACCTTCCGAAAGGGGCCTTCGCGGCAGAGCACGTTGTAGACCACGCTTGCAGACGCACCGCCGCGCTGCGCTATGACTGACAGTATCTGATGGACGAGTGTCGAGAGATGAAGCGCCTGAGGTTTTGGCGGTTCGCACCAGCCTTCAAGCAGGAGGTCTATCATCGCGATGGACCTGATCAGGCCGAGCCGAAGGCGATCCACGAAACTGCTCTCCGGCGTCAACTTGGCTTCGATAGCGTACTGCCTCAGAATGGCCGGCTGTCCTTCACGGCGGCCTGATCGGCCAAGCCGTTGTCGCAACGCCGCGACGCTGAATGGCGCACCGATTTGAGCCACGCAGGTCACGTCACCGATGTCGATTCCAAGCTCGAGCGTCGACGTGCAAACGGCGGTCGTCGGTTTCGCAGGGTCCTTCAAGCGCCGCTCAACGAAGTCACGGTGTTCTCGGGAAAGGCTCGCGTGGTGGGGATAGAATTCCTGCGGCAGGTGCTCCCGTTCGCAAAGCTCCCGCAACCGATCTGCGTAAATCTCGACCCGTTGGCGCGCTCCGGCGAAGACCAGGTTTTCGCTGCCTCGAAGATGCTTGAACAGATGGGCTGATATCGCTTCGGTTGCGGATGGGCTGTTTTCATCTTCATCGCCTGAGAGGTAACCACGAAGCTGAAGCCTCAATTCAGCCTCGCCGCCATCTGCTTCGATCAGCTGGACAGCGTTTGCGGCGTCAGGGCGAAGATAGGCCTTGGCGAGGTCCATGTCGCCTAGCGTAGCTGACAGACCTATCCGACGGATTGGGCGCTTTATCGCGAGCTCTAGCCGTGTGAGCAGTGAACGGAGCTGGACACCGCGTTCGCTATCCAAAACCGTGTGCAGCTCGTCGATCACGACTGCCCGCGTGGCCCCAAACAGGCGTGCAATTTCCAAACCGCGACGAATGAAAAGCGCCTCAAGGGACTCTGGGGTTATCAGCAGGATCCCTTTTGGGGATTTCAACGCGCGCGTCTTGATCGATTGCGAGACATCCCCGTGCCAGGGAACAACCGGAATCTCTGCTTCCTGGCAGATGCCCTCCAGCCGCATGGCCTGGTCCGTGATCAAGGCTTTCAGCGGACCGATGTAGAGCAGGTCGAAACCGGTGCCGCCCGACGGCTCGTCAAGCACCTGTGAAATCAACGGCAGGAACGCCGCCTCGGTCTTTCCGCCCGCCGTAGTAGCTGCAATGATTAAATCGTCATTGGTTTCGCAGATCGTCCGGATGGATCGCGCCTGGATGTCGCGAAGCTCGCGCCATCCTTGCTGACGTATCCATTTCTGCACAGGCCTCGCCAGTTTGTCGAACGCACTGCTCATCGGCGTCAGAGCTTGAAGCTGATCAGATCATCGTCACCAAGGTCTTGGGCACCAGTCGACTCGTCTACCTCGGTCATGTCTTCGCCGAGGTCTTCGGAGACTTCGATCTTTTCGATCAGATCGCTCCACTCGACACCGGGGTTTTGCTCGAGTACGGAAAGCAGGTTCACGAAGGCCGTCACCGTATTGCGCGGGGTGCGGAAGTAAGCTTCACCGATCCGGTCCGAACAATGCGCCATGAAGGCCTCGAGCGCGTCGTCCGGCAGAGCACCGGCATCGTCCTGCATGATCCGCCGCACATTGGCCAGAAGAACGAAGAGATCTTCAGGGGTCAGGCTGGCCAGCCGGACAACCGGTCCTGAAAGGTCGACCAATCCGTCTCGCGCGAAGGTGTTCTCGGCCAAACGCGATTGAAGGGCTTCGTAGCTATAGAGCCCTCGACGGGTGTTCATCAGAAACTCCGGGGTTCCACCCATAAGGAATCCGAGGTTCTCGGCGCTACCCTGCAGCACATCGTTCAGGATCCGGAGGATCTGTTCGTAGTTTGCATTGCGGGCCTGCGACGAAGTGAGCTTGTAGAGGTTCACCATCTCGTCGAGGCCGACCAGCAATCCTTTATACCCGGCCTCGCACACGAATGCCGACATCAGCTTCAGATGGTCATAGACACTGGCGTCGTCGATGATCGTTCGCACACCAAGCGCCTTGCGCGCGTCGGTGCGTGTGGCGAATTCACCACGCAGCCATCTCAAGGCAGCGGATTTCAACTCGTCGTCGCCGGTCTCATGGCCTTCCCAATATCGCCGGATCACCTCTGCGAATTCAAAACCCCCGGTGAGCTCTTCGAAGTGACCAAGGCGTTCACGAATGACAGACCCCGTGGGCGCATCGCGTTCCTCAGCATCGCGGTGTGCCTGGCTGACGAAACGCTCCACCACGCTGGCCAAGGCCCCGCCATCTGGCTTTGTCCGTGTCGACAGGTTTCGGGCCATCTCTGCATAGAGGCCTCGAGCTTGACCACCGGTCGCGTGAATGCGCCGGTCGGGCGCCAGGTCCGCGAACATCACCACCAGACCCTTTTCAAGCGCGACAAGACGGATCAGATTCATGAAGAACGTCTTTCCCGATCCGTATTCTCCAATGATGAACCGGATCGCCGATCCGCCGTCGGATATCCGGTCCATGTCCTTGACGAGCTCTTCAATCTCGCGGACGCGGCCGACCTGGATGTGACGCAGGCCGAGCTTGGGCACGACCCCGGCCCGAAGCGCCTGTACGATTGCATCGCGTTCACGTGGTTTCAACTTCGACATCCCTGCCCTCCGCACTCATCTTTTCTTTTACTGCCTCCGCAATCTCCGGAGACACGTCATATCCATCATACTCGTCGAGCAGCGCTTCATCGTAGGTCTCAAAAGCCCATTCATTCACGACTTCCAAAGCCCCGGATACCATCAAACCATGCGAGGCGCAGATCTTCTCGAACTCGGTCTCAGACCAATGCCCCCGGGTAAGTACTTCGAGGACAAGTGCGCCGTGTTTCGGGTCAAGCCCTGCCACCTGGCTTTGGTAGTCAGGCGTGGAGGCACCGCTTTCTTCCTCTTCGACATCGAAAATCTGACCGAGGACGGACGACACGCGCTCGGTGTCCGAACGGATTGCTGCGATCCGCGTAGCGTCGAGCTTGGGTCCGCTGGCTTTCTCAAGATCGGGTATCGCTTCGCCCGGACGACCCGGTTTCGAGGCACGAACAGTGCGAGGACCATCCGCAACTTCGCCAGCATGCAGGTCTGAGTAGGCAAGCGCAGGATCTAGACCCAAAGCCTTGTAGATTTTCTCGATGCTTGCAACTTCGTCGGAGTGAATAATGCCATCAGCATGTGCTGCACCAACCAGCGCTGCCCGCATAGCGGCCTGGCTGTCTTGGCCCACCTCCTTCAGTTTCCGCCGCAGAAGTGCCATGTCCGGTGGCACGGCCAGGAACCATTCAAGGTTTGCACGCAGCCTGCGGCGTTCCTGATCGCTGAGGGACGCGGCAGAAACCTGATCCTCCAGTGCCCTGCGTTCAGGATCCGCGATGCGACCATCCGCATGAGCAACGAACGACCCAAGTGCCAATTCAATCAGAGCGCTTCGATAGCTGTCGGAAACTTCCTCCAGTCTTTCGATGGGTTCGCCCAGGCTGAACAGGACAACAGGCTCCTCCGCCTTGGGCGACCGGAGCGCAAACCGAGGGTCGGGCGCCAGACCGAAACCGAGGCGGGCGAGCGCATCGGCCGCTCCTGTCATCTGCCGTTTCCCGATTTTCTCGCTCGTTTCTCCCTCCAGACGTCCGATCACCTCCTCAAGCGGCACCAATCCCCCCCGATCGACGATAGTGCTTGCCCAAGATTTCAAGCGGTCCATTTCCTCGGATGGGAAGGCATCCCACAGTTCAGAAGGCAGCAATGCATGAGCTTCAACGCTTCCGCGGCCATCAGGGTTTCGGCCCAGGAAGCGACTGAGCTTGTCGAGGTCGGTCATCACCTCGTCAGCCAACTCCTGGGCAATCTCAACCGGCTTGCGCAGGCCGGAAATATCGGGAACCGGCTTGCCGTCGACGGTTGGGTTGGCGGACCCCTGAAACTCGCTGGAGGCGGCCCGATAGGATGCCGTGAGAGATTTCCGGGGCTTTGTAACTTTGAGCCCATCAGGAAAACGCCGATCAAACCGCATACGGAAAAGAGCGACGAACTCGTCACGACACCGCGTCGCGGGAGTTCTCAGGTTTGTTTCCGGATGGCAGATGAACCAACTCAGCAACCAGTCAGCTGTCAGGTTCTCGCCTTTGTCGATCCGAGCTCCGATTGCGTATTTGAGTGAGAACGGAAGTTCCCAGCTCTGCCTCTCGAAAATCGGCTCGATAGCGTCGAGGTCGGTTTCGGCAAGCATCGCAATGTCGAGGAACTCGCCCAAATAGCGCCTGACGGAGTGGTTGTCAGGGTAAAGTGACTGCAGCCGCCGGACTTCCTGGACGATATCCTTGGCATCTTCGTTGGACTGATCGACGAAGAAGCGACGCTCCAGCCCGTAGAAGTACAGGAACATGTAGCCGGGGTTGTAGGAGGCGTCGTTGCGCCCGCTGGCCAACCAATCGAGGTAGGTCGCCCGGCACTGAGGTGAGATATCCGAGTATCCGGGCCAGTAGGGCATACCTTCACCAGCTTTGTCGGCTCCAGAGCGCGCGACAGACAGGGATGGATCGATATAGGCTCGGCACTTGTCACGATACCCGTAGGTGTTCAGCAAGGGAGGCGTGCCAACATAGACCATCCCTCCGATGGCGCGGCCGGCCACGCTAGCTGTTTCATTAGACGGGACCCACTCGCTTTTCGATGATCGGGCCGATGCGCTCGATGCCACTCGCGAGGGCTGGTTTCGTTCTGCGGCCGCGGCAAGTGCCGGCGCCGCAGACTTTCCAGCCCGAACGATTTCAGCGTAGTCCTGCTTTGGTGGGGAGTAAGCCTGCACGGCAGCCGGCTGTTTGGACGCGTTGGCTTCGCGGGTTCGTTCGCGCTCACGCTCGATACGCTTGTCGTAGGCACTTGGGCGCGGCACCGGCTCAGGTCGGGAGGGTAGGTTTGCGGAACTCCCCTCAGCTTGCGCCTTTGCAGCGACTTTCCGCGATCTCCGTTTTTCTTGCCACCAGACCAGAATGACGGGAACACCAAATGCAAACAACATCTGGCCGCCAATCGGCCAAGCCTGAAGCATTGTGGTCACCACGACCATGCATAAGAAAAAATATAGGACGAGAAAGAATGTAATTCGGAAAAACTTGATTATTGAAGACATTATCGGAACCCTCTTCGAACCACACTATTTTGCACAGCCATCTTTGCAACGACTAACGTCATGGTTGAAGCATTTCCCATGCTTTATGCTTGATTGGGCCGATGGCCACATACATCTGTTCGCACCGTTAAGGGCACACCCCCGCCCCAGTGACCGTAACCGGAACGGCCGAGATCGAGCCTTGCCACGACCATGCGACGGCTGGTTGGGCCGGCTCCGGAGGAGACTGCACTGCCAGCGGCACGTCGCAGGGAGAGGCGGCGTTTCAGCTCGGGGAGGGCGGCTGCGTGCAGCCGACCGAGTAGGGCGCGGTCCTGACCAAAGGGCAGGAGGGGCCAATGTTCCCCTTGAATGCTTCAGCTTAAGAATCAAAAATTACTTGAACGGCAGGGCCATTGAGACAGGCGGAACACACTTTGATTGAGCTGAAAATCGAACTTATTGGCATCAAACCACCGATCTGGCGCCGGATCCTCGTGCCGAATGACATCAGCTTGGACATCCTGCATTCCGTTCTCCAGGGCGCTATGCCTTGGCAAGACTATCATCTGCATGAGTTCGAGATTGGCGAAGACAGGTTCGAGGCCCGCGACGAAAGTGACGACAGCTGGGACCCAAACGATGGCCGGAAGGACGAAAAGAAGTTTGCTCTTGGAGAGCTGGTCAAGAAAGGCAGTCAGTTCACATATACTTATGATTTCGGCGATGGTTGGCGGCATCTCGTCACCGTTGAGAAGATTAGCAAACCAACCGGAAGACCAGATCTGGACTTCCCCGCCTGTGTTGCCGGAGAGCGAGCGTGCCCGCCAGAGGATAGTGGCGGGCCCTATTCTTACGAAGAATTTCTCGACGCGCTGACCGACAAACACCACCCGGAACATCGCGATACAAAGCAATGGGCGGGCGCGTTCGAACCGGAAGTGTTCAGCGTGCAGCAAGCCAATGCTGCCGTCGGTGCGATGTTTGTATGGGCAAAAGAACGCCACAATCGAAAGTGAAACCTGACTCTGGTTTGGCGCAGCGGCTTCGACAGGGGCACATAGCTTCGACTGTTCGATCCGAATGGCCGGATGTCTTCTCAGCCCTCCGAGGGCATCCACGCCCTGCTTTGCTGGTGAGCTTCAGAGTTGACAACCACCAGTCTCTTTGAAAATTCCAGAATTTGTCGATCCTTGACGGACTATCTCACAGGTTTTCACAGAAACATGTGGCCTCCTCTTTAAAAATATATCATTGTGTCGCGCATGAGTGGACAAGAACACGAAAAACTAAAGAGCCTTCTTGAGGCTGTTCCCACGGGGTTCCTCGTGGACTCCGCCTGGCTTGAGCACCACGGGATAGGCCGGCGTTCGTCCTACGCCTATGTCCAACGCGGCTGGCTAGAACGCCTTGGCCGCGGCGTCTTCCGCCGCCCGGCACCAGGCAACGCCACCACGAACACGCTCGACTGGAAGACCTGCCTGCTCTCGCTCCAGCACATCATGCACTACCCTGTCCATATCGGCGGGGTGACGGCATTGGGCCTGCAAGGCTATGCGCACTATCTCTCCCTCGGCGACAAGAGCACAGTCTGGCTCTACGGCTCAAAAATCCCCAACTGGCTCGAAAAACTGCCGCTCAACGCCGAACTCCGCACACGCAGCGTATCACTGTTCTCCGATCTTGAATTGGGTGTCGATGGCGCACGAAGGAATCCCGACGAGACAGCATCGTCCCTGCCCTGGGACTGGAAACTGGTGATGTCTTCGCCGGAACGCGCGGTGTTTGAGGCGCTGGACGAGTTGCCGGATCAAGAGAGTTTTCACAACCTCGACATGGCGTTCGAAAGCCTGACGACGTTGCGCCCGAGAACCCTCTCGGCACTGCTCAGCAGTTGCAAGAAGATCAAGGTCAAACGCCTGTTCTTCGTGTTCGCCGACCGCCACGACCATGCCTGGCGCAAGCGACTCGATCCGGAAGAGTTCGACCTCGGCAGCGGGGATCGCGCATTGGTCAAAGGCGGCAAGATACATCCGCGCTACAGGATCATGGTGCCCGAAGAGTTTGTAGGAAAGGAACGTGGTCATGGCGCATGAGGACTATGTCGCCCAAGTGGCGCTGCTCGTGCGGATACTGCCGTATGTCGCAAAGGAGAAAATATTTGCGCTCAAGGGTGGGACGGCCATCAACCTCTTCTATCGCGATCTTCCGCGCCTCTCGGTCGACATCGATCTGACCTATCTGCCTGTCAAGGACCGCGCCGAAAGCCTCGTCGAGATCAACGACGCGATGGACCGGATTGCCGCCGCCATCGAAAGCGGAATCACCGGCGCCAAAGCGCAGCGCATTTCCGGGGGTGGCGGCGGCGCCACGCGTGCGCTCGCCCGCCTCGGCACAGCCGAAATCAAAATCGAAACCTCCCCCGTTACCCGGGGCGTCGTGCATGATCCGGAACAACGCGAAGTCTCCGAAGCCGTCGAGGAGGCGTTCGGATATGCGACGATGAACATCGTTTCCTTCGAGGATTTGTTCGGCGGCAAGCTCCATGCGGCCCTTGATCGCCAGCATCCGCGAGACCTTTACGACGTCAAGCTGCTCTACGAGAATGAAGGCTTCACGGACGAGTTGTTCCGCACTTTTCTGATCTACGTCGCGAGTTCACCACGCCCGCCGCACGAATTGCTGAACCCAAACCTGATCGATCTGGATCAGCCCTATGTCAGGGAATTCGAGGGCATGACGAAGGAATCCGTCGACCTTGCGGAATTGATCTCAACGCGCGACCGCCTGATCGCGGACATCCAATCCCGCATGGATGAAGACGCGAAGAGGTTTCTGAGAACCCTGCATAAAGGGAAAACAAGCGCCGCAACAGCGACGAAACGCTTCTGAACATCCGCCTCGACTACCCGGTTGGCGTCACCGATCTGGTTGCCTTCCCGTAGACCAACAGCAGTGTATTCTGGATCACGAACCCCAAGGCAAAAGATGAAATCATCATCGCCACAGGCGTGGCATTGCGCATGTGCCTGAAGACAAAGAACTCGGAGGCGACGGCGATTGCAGCGCCGATCAGCAGCAGCAGCGGGATCAGCAAAATCGCCGGCGCTTTGCCCAAGAACATGACGGCAACTGCGTCCGTCGAGGGCACAATCAATGCAAAAACGCAAAAGGCGATGTATTCGCCGTGGGCGAAATTCACCAGTTTCATCACCCCGAAGATCAGAGCAATCCCAAGTGCGGCCATGGCATAGATGCCCCCAAGGCTCAGCGCATCAAAGAGCAGCTGTGGAACGGCGTTCATGTCGCATCCTCCGACTGGTTTTGCCCAAAGTAGGCTTCCTTAAGCAGATCGCTTTCCGCAAAGCCTGCCGCATCGCCATCGCCGGCAACATGACCCCCGCGCAGCAACACCATGCGCCCGCCAACCCGGGCCGCGCGGGCCGAGCTCTGTTCAACGATGATCAGGGTCAAGCCGCGTTCGGCCTGCAGATTGACGAGCGTTTCATAGACCTGATCGACAATATTCGGAGCCAACCCAAGCGAAGGTTCATCCACCATCATCAGTTTGGGATTGGTCATCAAACCGCGCCCGATCGCCAACATCTGTTGCTGTCCGCCGGACAGTGCTCCGGCATTGGCATGCCGCCGCTCACCCAGGATAGGAAAGCTCTGGTAGATCCCGTCGATATCCGTTTCAATCGCCGCCTTGTCCTTCCGGATGCCCGTGCCCACACGCAGGTTTTCCTCGACTGTCAGCGTTCCGAAAACCTCGCGGCCTTCCGGAACCATAGTCAGACCCAAACGCGCTATCGCTTCGGGCGAGCGGCCATTCAGCACATCGCCGTCCACCTCAATGCGGCCATGGGTCGTGGCAACGGCTCCGCAAATCGCCTTGAGCAGAGAGGACTTGCCCGCCCCATTCGGCCCGGAGATGAACAGCCTCTCACCCTCTTGAACAGTAAAGGAAACATCCGACAGTGCAGGCACTTTGCCATACCGAACCGCGACATCGAAAACACCCAGCTTTGACATCACGCGTGCTCCATGTTTTCTGGCGCATGCTCTGCGCCCAGATAGGCTTCGCGTACCGCCTGGCTGGCCAGGATCTCGGTCTTGTCGCCCTCTTCGATGATCTTGCCCGCGTCCAGAACATAGACGTGGTTTGACAATGACAGGACAAGCCCGACGTTATGCTCGATCAACAGGACACCGCAGTTCAGCTCATCCGCGATCCGCCTGATGATTTGTGCCAGATCATCCGCTTCGGTTTCGGACATGCCTGCGGCGGGTTCGTCCAGCAGCAGGTAATCGGGGGCAAACATCAGCGCACGCGCAATGCCGACCCTGCGCTCGTCCGTATAGGGCAGCCCGGCTGCGGGCAGTTCGGCAAGATGCCCGGCCCCCATCCAGGACAACACGCGCAGCGCTTCGTCTTCGGAGGCGCGCCGCGAATGGCCAAGGCCCACCCCGGTCACTGCAAGATTGTCCAGTACATCCAGCCCGGAAAACAAGCGCCCGGCCTGGAACGTGCGCGCAAGACCCCGGCGGCGAATGTCATAGGGCGCTTTGGCGTTGATGTCCTGCCCATCCAGCATGACCGTGCCTGACGTGGGGTCCTGAAAGCCTGTGATGATGTTGACGCAGGTGGTTTTGCCTGCTCCGTTGGGGCCGATCAACCCGACAATTTCCGCCTTCTTTAGCGAAATCGTCACGTCATCCAGAGCCTTGAAGCCACCAAACGCAACGCTGATTGATTCCAGTTCCAATGACAAAATCTTATCCTTCGCGTTCCTGTTCCGACCGTTGTGCGCCACAGCCGCCAACCGATGGCGGCTGTGGGTCCTGGTGATGCTCACTAGGTCCAGTGCGCCACGCTGCGCCGCTCGAAACTCTCGCGGAACTGTTCGATCGTCTTGGGCAGCGGCTCGCCGGTTTCCCAATCCAGGATCACCGCATAGCGTCTCACGGCGTCCATCGCGTCGATCTCGCCTTTGCGATACATCTCGGCAACCTTTTCAGGATCAATGCGGGCCCAAGCCACGCGGTTTTCACGAATATGCGCCCGCAGTTTCTCGGTCTCGGCCTCATCGACCTCATATTCACACAAGTCCGCATCAATCTCTTTGATCACAACGCCATAGTCCAACGCGGCTCGTTTGATAGAGACATAGTCATCCACCACATCCGTCAGAACAGCCTCTGTCTTGCGTTCAAGTGGGTCGCCAAAGCCGCCGCCCCCCGCGGTCGGGCGCGCAAACTCATCTCCCGAATACATCGGGAAGTCAGAGAAGACAGACCCAAGCCATTCGTGCGTGTCCGAGCCGGCGCGTTTGATGGTCAGACCATGCGGCATGGAGGGCAAACCGCCATCAACACCCCAGACGACGGCGCGTTCGCGGTCGCAGACATAGGACATGACGGATTTTTCACTTTCCAGAAGCAGGGAGGTTTTCTGCACCCCTGTCCCTCCGCGCCATTTGCCCGGGCCTGCGCTGTCTTTTTTGATCTGAAATTCAAGCGTCCGGGTCGGGTTGACCCGCTCGTTGCCTTCGTTGGGCTGAGACATGAGCCCGGTTCCGAAGCAGGCTGTGGTGACGTCGCTGCCATCCTTACCGCGCCGTCCGCCCCAACCGCCGGGGAGCCATTCGTAGAACATGAATGTAGAGTCCTCCTCGCGCCGCTTGTCCGTGCCCCCCGCCAACAGGTATTCAAGGTTGAATGCACAGGCGATGGCGCGCTCCGGCATGATCTCCGACCACATCTCGAAAACCGAGTTCATGATCTTTTCAAACGGCATCAGGAAGCCGGTGACCGCCGTGGGCCACTGGGCACTGACCACCGAATTTTCCGGCGCAGCGACAGAGAGCATCCGATAGAAGCCGGAGTTCAACGGCAGGTCAGGAAAGAAGGTCTTCATCCCCGCGACGACAGCCGAGAATGTGGCTCCCGGCGCGGAATTGTACATCGAACCAATCGTCGGGTGGCTGCCTTCGAAATCGTAGTGAATCTGATCACCCTTGATTGTCATCTTGATGTGGATCGGGATCATCCCCTCGCCACCTGACGGGTCCCGGTCGATGTAGTCGACGGATTTCCATGTGCCGTCGGGCAGCGCCGCAATACGCTGGCGCACGGCGCGTTCAACGTAGTCCTGCACCTCGTTCATGCCCTGCTTGACCTGCTCGCGCCCGTACTTTCGCACCAGCCGCAGGATTTCACGTTCGGCCACCTGCGTGGCCTGTGCCTGGCTGTGGATGTCACCGATAATCGACGCGGGGTCGCGTGTGTTGTTTGCGATCAGGTTGGCAACGTCGGAACAAAAATCGCCGGCACGGAATAGCCGGACAGGTGTGATCCGAACCGCCTCGCGGAACATGTCTTTCGCCGTCACATCAAACGAACCGGGCACAGAGCCACCCAGATCAGACCAGTGCCCGTTTGACTGCGAAAACCCGATCAGCTCGTCTTCATCAAAGATCGGCCGCACCAGACGGACATCGCTGAAGTGCGTGCCACCTGCGTAAGGATCGTTGATCGCGTAGACATCGCCGGGCATCATGTCGCCCTTGAAGACGCGAATAACGTCTTTGCAGGTAAAGTGCAGCGTGCCGACGTGCACCGCGATGTCATCGTTGCCCTGCGCAACCGAATTGCCTTCGGCATCATGCAGCGCGTTAGAAAAGTCTCGGTTGTAGATCACAAAGGAGTAACAGGTGCGCAGCATCTGCTCGGCCATCTGGTCAACGGATGTGATGAAGGAGTTCTTGAGAACTTCAAACGTGACGGGATCTAGGGCTTTTGAATCACTCATAGTATTACTCCTGCACTCGGATGAGAATGTTCATGTATTGATCGACTTCAGCAGTCGTGTTCGGCGGAATTACGGTGGTTGAATCGAACTGCTCGACAATGGCGGGGCCATCAAAGGTCGCACCGGCGGTCAGGTTTTCACGCTCGAAAATCATCGCCGTGTGGGCCTTGCCGTCAAACCAGACATCGCGTGTCTTGTCGGTCTTGGGCTTGTTCTTCCTCACCTCGTGCTTTTGCAGCTCGGCCTTGGGAACCATACCCGTCGCCGTCAGCCCCACACGGAAGATCGACACCGGTGCGTCATCCCGGCGGAAGTTGAATTCGCGCTGGTGTTCGCTGTGGAACCCGTCGATCAAGGCCTCAATATCGGTGACCTTGGACGGCGCAGATACTGCCAAGGCACGCCATTGGCCCTGATACATCATCTCGACCGTGCGCTGCATGACAATGTCCTTGGGCGCTACGCCTTCGTGCTTCAAACGATCAGCGGCCATGGCCTCCAGCCGCTCGAAGGCGGCCTCCAAATCCTCCGGCTTGGTATCAGCCGCAGCAGCCATGAAGCTGTCTGAGAAGTCGTGCTGGATATCGACCAGCAGGCAACCCAGAGCCGATGTCACACCCGGATTGGGCGGGATAATGACAGTCGGGATCGACAACTCCTTGGCAATTGCCGCACCATGCAACGCCCCGGCTCCGCCAAACGCCACAAGCGCGAAGTCCCGTGGGTCATAACCTCGGCTAATCGACAGCAAACGCACCGCATTGGCCATATTTGCGTTTGCAACCGCAACCACGGCTTCGGCGGCTTCGTGCAGCTCCATTCCGAAAGGCTCGGCCACAGTCTCTCTGACCGACGCTTCGGCCAGGGCGGGATCAAGGGTAATCTTGCCCCCCGCGAGCGATGTGCCAAGGCGGCCCAGCACAACATTGGCGTCCGTGTTTGTGGCCACTTCATTGCCGTTCTTGTAGCAGGCAGGCCCAGGGAAGGCGCCCGCAGATTGCGGTCCGTTGCGCAGTGACCCGCCTTCGTCTTTCCACGCCAGAGATCCGCCGCCCGCACCAATGGTCAGCACTTCGATCGACGGGAACCGGATCGGATAGCCATATTCGATATACCAGTCTTTGGTGACACGCGACTTGCCTTCATACACCAAGGATACGTCCGTGCTGGTCCCGCCCATGTCAAAACCGATAGAATTGTCAAACCCGCAAAGGTTGCCAATAAAGCGGCTGGCAATCGCGCCCGCGGCAATGCCCGACCCTGCCAGACGCGCGGCAAAGTCTTTAACGCTGGCCGGGGTCATCACGCCGCCGCCCGTGTGCAGCAACAGCAGATCGCGTTCGTAGCCGCCGTCAGCCAGCTTACCCTCAAGGCGCGCTACATAATCAACGACCGAAGGCGACACGACCGCGTTTGCCATCGTTGTCGAGAAACGCTCGTGCTCAAAAATCTCCGGCAGGACCTGTGAAGAGATCGACACCGGCACATCCGGCATCACACTCAGCAGAATGTCTCGCATCCGCTCTTCATTGGCCCCATTGGTGTAAGAGTTCATAAAGCAGACAGCAACAGAGGCGACTTTGCGCTTCTTCAAAACATGCGCGATGCGCAGCGCTTCTTTTTCGTCCAGCTTTTCCAGAACCGTGCCGTTCGCGTCGACGCATTCACGGACGGTCAGACGGTCCCGACGCGGGATGTAGGGCTTGGCCACATCTTTGTAGGTGTCCCACAGATCCTCCTTGTTGGCCCGGCGGATTTCGACCACGTCGCGGAACCCTTCGGTGCAGATCATCGCAGAGCGCGCCAAATTACGTGTGATCAGCGCGTTTGTTGCCACGGTTGTCCCGTGCGAAAACATCGACACCTCGCTGAGGTCGATGCCGCCCTGATCAATCCCGTTGAGAATGGCAACCATCGGGTCATCCGGTGTCGATGACGTCTTTTCGATGCGGATCGCACCCGTTGTTTCGTCCATAATGACGACGTCGGTAAACGTCCCACCCACATCTACGGCAACTCTTGTGTTCTTCATGTCTACATCCTTCAAAAGACAACAGGGCATCAGGAAGGCGCCGGCGAAAGCCGACCCTACTTGGGGGTTTTCGGTTTTAGCTAAGGGTTACGGAGGGGCCGTCTTCTGGCCTTGCTGCGCGGCTTTGCGCGTTTCGGTCGGTGTGCAGCCGAACTGCGCACGATAGGCTTTGTTAAACTGGGATTGATCCGAAAACCCCCACCGATGGGCTATCTCGGCAATTGTGATGGGCCCTACGACGCTCAGGTCCTCGCGCGCGCGCACCAGACGCTTTTCGCGGATGAACCCGGAAACCGACCTGCCCGACTCCGAGAACAGTTGTTGCAGATAGCGCTGCGACACATTGCAGGCCTCTGCCACAAGACTTGAGGAGAGATTCTCATTGAAGAGGTTGTTGCGGATAAACTGTTCTGCGCGGTGCAGATGTGCTGCGCGGATTGTCGAGGTTTCGCTGTCCAGCACACGGTCATCTTTGCGGATTGAGAGGCACAGCAGATCAAGGATGTGCTTGCCAGCGGCCGCGCGCGCCTGCTCATCAAGCAAATCGACGTGCAGCGCCGTTGTCTTGACGGTATCCAGAAAATAACTGGCCACGCCGGCTGTGCCATCAAAACTCAGCGCGCCCAAACGGTCTGTTGGGCCGATGCGGGCCCGCACGCTTTCGGAAGACACCTTCAGCACCAACAGCTCGTTCGTCTGTTCATGCCAGAACTCGTAGGGCAAATCGCCCCGTTCTACCAGAAACTCGCCCGGTGAACATTTCGCCTGGCGGGCATTCTGGTCAAAGCCGACCGTCCCCAATCTTGGAATGGTAATCAGCAGACTGCTTTCAACTTCGTCCAGAAAGTGCCGCTTGTGCCTTTTGTAGAGAATGCCATCGCAACGCATCTGCGACAGACCGACGATACCGAGGTTCCAAGTATTGAGATCACCTGAAAAGGACTGGTCATCCGCCATCGTGGTCTCTAGGGGAAAGAACGTATCTGAGACAGCCGCCTGCCACTGGGTGGCAGTCATGAGCTTGTTTGCAGTTTTGTCCTTCTGATTCATCTAACGTCCCCAAAACACAAATGGCGAAAACACAACTGTCTCATGTGTTAAAATGATCGTAGCACCGTTCCGGCCAACCACTTTGGCAAAAAACGCACAAACTCTTGTGTCACGTGTCAATTCGCGCACTTGCGATTCTTTCATCGGGCCCAGAAAGGCCCTGGAAAATCCTAAATATCTAACTAAAACATATTTTTACCAACCATTTGCAGCGCGAGAACACCGCCAAATCGGGTCTTGGTTTTGTGAAACGGAAAGCTGCGAAGGCAACAACCTGAGCGGGATTGGGCCGCATTTTCCCCAAGATTCACGGCCGCTGCGCTTCAAAAAAACGAAGCATCCAAACAGAATCACAGGATGGAAGTGTCCTCAAACCACGACCGAAATCCCGGCGGGCGTTTCTGCTTCAAATGGGCGGCCTCGCTGGCCCGCAGACAGGATGCTCGGAACAAAACTGCTTGCTAAAAGCAAGAAAGCGGCGATAGCACTGAGGGCAAATCGCGGCCCCCTGCCGCGTGAAAAACGCCAACTTACAAGAAGTGATGCCTGCCATGGATGTGCGACCAAATTCAGACGAAGCCCGTGATATCGCTTATCATTTTCACAGCTATACCAATGCCGAAGCGCATGAAAAAATTGGTCCGCTGATCATTGAATCAGGCGAGGGAATCCACGTCACCGACTCAAACGGCAACCGCTATATCGAGGGCATGTCCGGCCTTTGGAGCGTGGCAGTCGGGTTCAACGAACAACGCCTTGTGGATGTCGCCAGCCGGCAAATGCAAAAGCTGCCTTACTACCACAACTTCTCGCACCGCTCGCATGGTCCGGCGATTGATCTTGCTGAAAAGCTGATCGAAATAGCCCCCGTGCCAATGAGCAAGGTTTTCTATACCAACTCGGGCTCCGAGGCGAACGATACGATCGTCAAGATGGTCTGGTATCGCTCGAACGCGCTCGGCAAGCCCGAGAAAAAGAAGATCATCTCGCGCCTGCGCGGCTATCACGGCGTGACAGTCGCAGCCGCGTCGATGACGGGTCTGCCCTATAACCACAAGTCCTTCGATCTGCCGATGGAGGGCATCTTGCACACCACTTGCCCGCACTACTGGCGCGAAGGTCAGGACGGCGAAAGCGAAGAAGCTTTTGCGTCACGCTGTGCCCAAGATCTTGATGATATGATCCAATCAGAGGGCCCCGAAACTGTAGCCGCATTCATCGCCGAGCCTGTCATGGGCGCGGGCGGTGTTGTTGTTCCTCCGGCGACCTACTGGGAGAAAATCCAAGCGGTTCTGGCGAAATACGATATCCTTCTTATCGCAGATGAAGTGATTTGCGGTTTTGGCCGCACGGGCAACATGTTTGGCTCTACAACCTTTGACATAAAGCCCGACATTCTCACCATGTCCAAGCAGATCACCTCCAGCTATTTCCCCTTTTCGGCTTTCATGATCAACGATCGGGTCTATCAGCCAATCGCCGACGAAAGCGGGCGCATCGGTGTTCTGGGGCATGGCTATACGGGCGGTGGCCACCCCGTCGGCGCAGCCGTAGCGCTGGAAAACATCAAGATTATCGAAGAGCGCGATCTTGTGGCCAATGCCGCCGAACGCGGTGCAGAATTGCAAGCTGGATTGACCGACCTGACGTCCCACCCTCTCGTTGGAGAGGCACGTGGCATTGGCCTCATAGGCGCACTTGAATTGATCGCCCCAGAGGGTAAATCAGGCGATTTTGCCCCTGGAAAACTCGGCGCCCAAATGAACGCAATCATGCTGCGCAACGGCCTCATCTCACGTAATATGACAGACGCGATGGCATTTTGTCCGCCATTGATAGTGGGCGCGAATGACGTGCGAGAAATCATCCAGATCACAAAAAAGAGTCTGGAGGAACTGGCCGCAGACATAAACGGGGCCGCCTAGTCAGGGGAACGACAAGCCAGAACTCTTACCCTTTCCCATCCGGGAAAAACTTGGGTCGGCCTGTCTACACATTTTCCGGGTGGCGCCTGTCACGCGAGCTGATCTTTACAAATCTCGTTCAACCAAGAGCTTCTTCGGGTGAACCTTTGCTGAGCGGCTTTCAGACCGGCGAGACTCCGTTCTTGTTGACGGCCTCTTCGTTGCTTTGGTGCGTTGCGGCGGCGCGGGCCGAGCTGTGACGCGCAGGACGCGGACGACATGCGCGACGCGCTTCTGCATGAGGCGGCAGAGGCGCGCCGCTTGCCCTCTGATCCTGACTGGGACGTCATCGAAAACTCCGGCCTCACCTGGGGCGGGCCGATCAGGGAGCAGGGTGGACCGTGGTAGGATCACCTGGAACGATTGGGCGGTTTGGGAGAGCGCACGCCCGACAACTTCAAGACGTTCGATTTCTTCGACGAAGATCGAGGCCTTGCCACAAGCGCAAAGACGCTCGAAACCCGCGCGCCGGGATATGCGGACCGGCCCAGCCGTATCTTTGGTGCATTGAAGCGCTATATTGATCAGATCGACAAGTTTGGAGGGGGTGTCGTAGGAGAAACAGTAATACTGCAAGCTCTCTGGGATTTCACCGTAAAGCCCTTCATCTACAAACTTCTCGGCCAGCTCCCGCAATGTCTCGACATGGTAGATGTCAATGTCATGCTGACCGAGCATTTCCTCGAAAGTGTATCCGCATTGTAAGCATCCAGGGAAGCCCCTCTGCACTGTGATCATAGCAGCTCGTTGATTGTCATTCGGCGCTAATGATTGGCCGTGGTTCCGACCAGTTTCAGCCCAACAATCCCAGCAACAATCAAGAGAAGACAGGCGACACGAGCCAAGTCTTTTTGCTCTCCCAAGATGGTCATTCCAATAATAGCAACGCCCACAGCCCCAATACCTGCCCAAACGGCATATGCAGTACCTACGGGAATGTCTTTCATTGCTTCAGCCAAGAGCCAGAAGCTTGCGATCATTGCGAGCACGGTCAGGACAGATGGCTGAAGTTTCGTGAAGCCTTGAGTGTATTTCAGACCAATTACCCACCCACATTCAAGAAGACCCGCAAAGAACAAGTAAACCCAAGCCATTTTACCTCCATAGGCGTCAATGAAAAGTTTGATCAGGCGGCGTGTTGATCCCCGACCTCAGCATTCTGCGCGTTGATCATGCCCTGAGATGCCCAAGGTAGCAACAGGGGGATGCGATTGACGGGATGATCCTGGATGCGTTCGAGCACCCAAGCGAGCCAGGCTTCGGGATTGACGTTGTTCATCTTTGCGGTCTCGATGAGAGTATAGGCGATTGCTGCGGATTTGCCGCCTGCCTCTGACCCCATGAAGAGGTAGTTCTTTCTTCCAACGGCCACAGGACGCACTGCCCGCTCGGCTGTGTTATTGTCGATTTCCAAGAAGCCGTTGTCGAGATAAGGCCGTGCCTTTGGCAGGCGCGCGAGGGCATATCGGATGGCCTTAGCCAGTGGCGTCTTGCCGGAGATTTTACCCAACTGCTCCTTGAGCCAGATCTCCAGATCATCAAAGATGGGCTTGGCGAGTTCCTGACGCAGGGCCACGCGCTCATGGGGTGGTAGGAACCGTGCCTGTGTTTCAACGTCATAGAGCTTTCGAATGCGCAAGACCGCTTCGCCCGCCACAGGCAGCTTCAGGCTTTCATACAGGGCATAAAACTCCCGTCGCACATGGGCCATACAGGCCATCTCCTTGATGCGCCCCGTGCGGTAGGCATCGTTATAGCCTGCATAGGCGTCCGCATGGGCGTAGCCCGTGTAGGATTTGAGATGTTCGCTCGGGTGTTCCGCACCTCGGTTGGTGGAGAACTGATACCACACGGCGGGTGGCGCGGCCCCGGACCAGGCGCTCTCATCTCGGGCATAGACCCATAGCCGTGCGGTTTTGCTCTTGTTTTTGCCACGCCCTTTGCCCTTCTGGAGCAGCTTGACCGTGGTATCATCCATGAAGATGGCTTGTGCCTCAAACACATGGTCACGGATGGCATCTGCCACGCGTTCAAGCAGCTTGGTGCATTTGCCCACCCAGAGGGCCATGAGCGATCCGCTCAGGTCGATGCCTTCGTTCTCAAACATCTGGCTTTGGCGATAGAGCGGCAGGTGATAGCCGTATTTGCAGCACAGGATATGCGCCATCAGCGCGGGACCCACAAAGCTCTTGGGGATGGGGCGGCTTGGCATCTCCGCCTGAACCACCTTGTCACAGCAGCTACAGGCCAAACGCGGGCGGTTGATCTGATTGACGATGTAATGGCCTGGAACATATTCCAACTCTTCCAGAACATCTGTTCCCAGCTCCCTGAAGCGGCCACCACAGTCTTCACAGGTCTCACCGGGGGTGATGGTCTTCTTGACCCGCTTAAGCCCCTTTGGGAAAGGCTTGCGTTTGCGCGGGGTGCGCGGCGGCTTTGGGACGTCTGCCTCGGAAGACGTCTGGCCCTCACCATCACCTTCAGTCTCTGCGGCTTGCTCGATCTCCAACTCTTCGAGGATCAGTTCCAGCGCCAGTTGCGCGCTGCTTTCCGACTTTGACCCAAAGCGGTGCTTTTTGTGACCATGCAATTGCAAGCGCAGATCAGCAATGAGGGTATCTCGGCTCTGGATGGCCCGCGCATGGGCGGTGCGCTCGGCAGCAAGGGCGGCTTCCATCTCATCCTTGAGGCGTTTTTGGGCGGAGGCATGGCTCAACGATTGGCCCAACAACTCCGCATCCTTACGGGCCAGTTCCGCCGCTTGTGCGGCTACAAAGGCCTGCACGTCAGGTGGCAGATCAGCCAGATTTGGAGGGGTCTTACGCATGCCATTCCATAGCAAAATCGGACATCAGGGGGAATCCCAAAACAGCAAGAAAGCCCATAAAACATTGCCTCAGCCCACCATCGCGGGCCGCCATGTCTTCTGCGGCATGCGCCAGTCTATGCCTTCCATCAGCATGGCCAACTGCGCGCGGCTCAGGTTGATTTTACCCTCGCTGGCCGTGGGCCAGACAAACCGACCCCGCTCCAAGCGCTTGGTGAACAAGCATGCACCCTGACCGTCCCACCAGATCATCTTGATCTGATCACCTCGCCGTCCCCGGAACAAAAACAGATGGCCGGAATAGGGATCGCCCGCCAGAACCTGCGCGGTCTGTGCCGCCAGACCGTTGAACCCACGCCGCATGTCCGTCACACCCGCCGCCAGCCAGATCTTCGCATCCGCCAGAACAGGGATCATGCCGCCAGCCCCCGCGCCAGTTCCAGCACAAAGCCAGCATCAACCCCGTCGCTAACGCTCAGCTTGCGCCCATTCTCCAGCGTGATCTCTATCCGGGAGCTGGCTGTAGGCCGCGCTTCCGGCAGCATCGGTACTGCATCGTGATCGCCGCCTGAAATCTCAACAGGCATGAACCCGGCATCATCAGACCCATCGGGTTGAAACCTGTCATCGCTGCGCCACGAATAAATCCGGCTTGTCGGCACGCCATGACGGCGAGAAACCATCGGCACACTGACACCATCGGCTTGGCTCTCTGCCACCAACCGCCGCTTGAACTCATCCGAGTATTTGGAACCCCGCCCAACCCGCCGTTTACTCATCTCAAAACCCTCATATTGCGCCAGTCAAATCGCCAGCCTCGCGCAATAATCGCACCTCAAATCAGCCCAAAATAGAGGGGGTTCCCTTGATGCTTACCATAAAGGCGATCCCGACTTCGACGCGATCGGTCGCCCTCAAGCGGCGGAGCTTCCAGCGGTCAGATGGAAGCTCATCAACGTGAACAAGCTGAAAGCAGAGAACCCCGAGAAGCACACCGCCCAAGGCGAAGAGTTAGAGAAAATCCTCGGCTGAAGATCGATCAGTGGTGACAGATTACCACGGACCGCTTAGCACGTCCGGCGGGAAATAAAGTAAACTACCATCGCCGACAGTACCGTATGCCTTTGCGATAACACCCACCGGTCTTCTCCTCACAAGAACGACTGGTACTCGTCCATGAAGGTTGCGACCTGCAACAAGCCCTGCGCTTCGGACTTGTGGATCAATGTCGCGACATCGAGCGCCGGATTCTTGAAGCGCTCCCTCATCCGGCGCAGGGCCATTATGGCCTCGGAGGGATCCAACTCGATTGTATCGGCGATGAAGTCGTCGGCGGAAATCGCCTGGATGGAGTGCGGGTCCAGAACCGCGGAAGGAAAGTCGGCAAGATTGTCCGTCACGATGACTGAAGCAGACGTCGCGATGGCCGCTGCCAGCACGTGGTTGTCGTTGGGGTCGGGTAACGCGAGCTTGTCTTCGAAGATCTCATAACCAGTCACCAGAGCTTCAGGGAATGCTGCCTCGATTGCCGCCCTTTGCCGGGACCCATCGGTTTCGCCCTTGGTGATCTGGGTGATCGCTTTCTGAGTCTCGTCAAGGATGCGACTGCTCCACCGAGGCCGGAACAAACCAGCCTCGGCCAGGCTCAGGAGCATGTTTCTGCGAAGCGCTCCGCCCAGGACGCAGGCATCGAGGAGCGCCGTGAACCGATCAGCGTGTCGGCTCATACAAGACCTTCTTCCGCATCCATTGCAGCAAGGTCACTCAAAGCATCAGAGCGAGACGCGTCACGCTTCTCCTTGTAGGTAAAGAGGTCGTCGGCACGAACCCGGCGATGACGGCCGGTCTTCGCAAAGGGAATCTCGCCTTCCTCGAGAAGCTTCACTAGGAACGGCCGGGACACATTGAGAAGGTCCGCCGCCTGCTGCGTGGTCAGCTCTGACTCGACGGGGATCATCCGAAACCCGCGACCGCTCGAGACAAGCCGCAGCACTTCGAGTAGCGAAGCCGTCAAGGCCGGCGCAAGCGTCACGGTGCGAACTTCGCCGTCTTCCAGGGCGAGCGACAGCTTTGTCGGTTCGCCTTCCTTGATCTGGGAGGCCACAATCGTTCTGAGTTGTTCGGCGTTCTTGATCTCTACCTCGTCGGGCAAACGATCAAAGAACGCCTCTTTTCTGAGGGCGTTCATCTTCTCTCTCCGGTTCTATCGTCTCGTGTTGGATATAGGCTATCCGTCCTTCGAAACAATCGCAACACTCGAAATATTCGAAATTCGTTTAGATCGTGTAAACGGGTCACAGCATGCGAACACCGCATCGCTCTCACGACGAAGCGACCACCACGGCCTTCGCCAGTTGCTCCCGGTCGCAAAGGTCTTCCAGCCCAAAACAGACGAAGAACTGCTCGCGAGCGTACGCGACAACATCCTCTCGACCAGAATAGAGCAAGTGGACGTCTTCACAGGTCTGCAACGATTATCACATTGAAATTGTGAATATTTCTGGCTCTCCGCATGAATCGTTGCACTGCGGATGAAACGATAAGCAGAACTACCGAGTTTGTGTCAGGCATGGCAATGGAAACCGGCAACGCGTTACCCGAAATCGACTTGTGAAGCTTCCGCCACAACCCCCGCATCCTCCAGCTGCTCCCGATCGGGAAGATCGCGCAGGGACTCCAATCCGAAGGCAACCAGGAACTGCTCCGTGGTGACGAAGGTATAGGGAGCGCCGCGTCGCGGCGACCGCGGCCCAGTCCCGATCAGGTCGCGCGCATGCAGCCGTCCGATCAGGTCACGGCTGATCTCCTTGCCGAAGATATCCTTCAGTGCGTCGCGGGTGATCGGCTGGTGGTAAGCGATGGCGGCCAGGACCGCGACGTCGAATTCGCTCAGGTCCAGCAATTGGTCCCCGATATCTGCCGCCGCGCGGATCGCGGGGGCGTAGGTGGCGCGCGTGCGGAATATCCAGCCGCCAGCGACCCACGCAACTTCAAAAGCCCGCCCCTCCAGCTCGGCGGCGAGGTCCTCGACGAGCAGGTCAACCGAGGCCCCCTGCCCCACGACCCGCGCCAGATCCTCGCGCGGCACCGGCGAGGCAGAGGCAAAGAGCACCGCCTCGATCCGGCGCATCCACTCCCGCCAGCGCAGCTCCGGCGGCAGGTCGGCCAATTCGAGGTCCAGGTCAGGTTCCGAGCGATCCTTCGCCATAGCTACACCCCATAGAGCCGGAAGGTATCGCGCCCGGTCAGCTCGCGCACCGCGCCGAGGTCGACCAACCGGTCGCAGAGCCGCCGCGCGGCGCGATCCGGCAAGGGCAAGGCCGAAGGCGCCACCGCATCGCGGGTCAGGAACATGTCAACCGCGCCCCCTGCCCCCTTGGCCCGCAGCTTCAGCGCGACGGCTTTCAGATGCGCAGCTCGGCGCGTGAGGTCGGCGGCCTGCCGCACCGACTCGATCGCCGAAAAGATGAGTGCCCGATGACAAGCCAAGCGAAGGTCGTCGCCATGCTTGCGCAGGTCAGCGCGCTTCAGGCCCGCAGCCAGCAGCGGCACAAGATGCCCCCAACCAAGCGCCTGCGCGAGCGCCGCATCCGCGAGGATCAGCGCCGACACATCGGCACGGGGCCCCTCCGTCAGCACCGCCTCCAGCACCATTGCCGCACGGGTGACTGGCGCCCCCTGCCCCGCGTCGAGCCAGCCTGCTATCTGTGCAACCTCCTGTCCGCGCAGCGCGCGATGCAGAGCCTTGACTGACACCGGCCGTTCCGCCGCGCGGCGCCAAGCCAGGTAGGTTTCCCCCGCCGGTCCGGGCAGATCGCCGGGGCGCAGAAGGTGCACGACGTCGCGCAGCTCCCCTGCCCGCTCCGGTCGGCCGGAAAACGCGACACACGCTTCGGCCGCGCGCAGCGCGAGCCGGTCCGACAACAAGGCTTGGGGCACCTCCACGCGTCCCAACACAAGATGCAGGTGGTTCAGCGCCGCGCCCGACAAAAACGCAACATCTTCAAGGGTTTCAGCGCGTGCAGAGGTGACCCAGGCAGGCATCCGGGGTAACGTGTCGAGGTCGCTGGTGTGATCTGGTCGGGAAAAAGTCATGCCTGAAGCCTACATCAGCGCGGCGCTTTCGTCCACAATATGATGTGCAAACCGCCTCGCTTTGCAGTTCCTCGTTATGTCCAATAAGTTTGTATTATCGGACATAAAAAGATACGCTGAAAATCAGTTTAATTTCATCGCTGGATTCACTGGAAAATGGCCGCAGAGGACGAGAAATCGACATCATCAAACTCTGATGCAAGTCATAATGCTCAGGGCGACGCGAGAAATCAAGAAAAAAGCGATGGGATCGCCCTGCCCTCCCATGTCGCGGGCTCCGGCAGCCTTGATCGCCTGGTCGACACCGCCCGCGACTATGCCCGCGCTGCAGCGTCCGACAACACGCTGAAGGCCTATGCCAAGGATTGGGCGCATTTTGCGCGCTGGTGCCGGATGAAGGGAGTGGAGCCCCTGCCCCCCTCATCCGAGATGATCGGCCTTTACCTCGCCGATCTCGCCTCCGGGTCAGGCCCCTCCCCTTCGCAGTGGGCGTCCCGCCCCCTGTCGGTCAGCACGATCGATCGCCGCCTCTCCGGCCTCGCCTGGAACTATGCGCAACGCGGATTCACCCTCGATCGTAAGAACCGCCACATCGCGACGGTGTTGGCTGGGATCAAACGCAAGCACGCGCGCCCGCCGGTGCAGAAGGAAGCGATTCTGGCCGAGGATATTCTGGCGATGATCGCCGCCCTGCCCTACGACCTGCGCGGCTTGCGGGATCGGGCGATCCTGCTGATTGGCTACGCGGGCGGTCTGCGTCGGTCGGAAATTGTCAGCCTCGACGTTCACAAGGACGACACGCCGGACTCGGGCGGCTGGATCGAGATCTTCGACAAGGGCGTCGTACTGACCCTGAACGCAAAGACCGGCTGGCGCGAGGTTGAGATCGGCCGCGGCTCCAAGGACCAGACCTGCCCTGTCCATGCACTCGAGCAATGGCTGCACTTCGCCAGGATCGACTTCGGCCCTGTCTTTGTCGGCACCTCGCGGGATGGCAAACGCGCCTCTGACAAGCGGCTCAACGACAAACACGTTGCGCGGCTGATCAAGCGCACGGTCCTGGACGCGGGCATCCGGTCGGACCTGCCTGAGAAAGACCGCCTCGCTATGTTCTCTGGCCACAGCCTACGCGCCGGTCTCGCCAGCTCCGCCGAAGTCGACGAGCGCTATGTCCAGAAGCAGCTGGGGCACGCTTCGGCCGAGATGACTCGCCGCTATCAGCGTCGCCGAGACAGGTTCCGGGTGAACCTGACGAAGGCAGCCGGGTTGTGATGTGGATCAGGAGTCTTCGGACTTCAAAGCCGAAAGTGAGGCAACATGGCGAGGGAGATCGCTGCGGGAATGGAGGATATCCACGATGATGACCTCGTCCGATCGATCCAGAAACACAAGGAAATGTTCCCCTGCCCTTATGAACCGCAGGTCTTCGACATCATCAACGAGAACTGCGCAACTCCGGCTATGGGCCTGGCCGTTCAGAATTCTTTCACAGCAGTTGAGCAATTCGGCCTCGTAAAGCTCCGCTTGGCGCAGCCCGAAATTCTCGATCGTCCATCTGCCGATTTCAGTGAGGCTAGCTTCCGCACGACGAGTCAGCCGGAAGGATCGGCTCATGAACGCGCGCGCGCAGTCGCAAAGGCCCTACGGATCGCATCTTTGCCGCTTCCCTCCGCAAGATCGCCCGCCTTGGCCTGCGCCAGACCTTCAATTAGACCTTTCCGGATCCCGGCTAGTTGTGCTTCTTCCTGCTCCAGCAATCTCAGGCCAGCGCGCATTGCTTCACTCACGTTCTGGTAGCGCCCGGATGCCACCAAGGCTTGAACCAGTTGATCCTGAGGTTCGGTCAGGACAACGTTGCGTGTCACCATGTGTCAGATCTCCTTTGTTGGCAATATATGCCAATGCCACTTATTTATCAATACGTCACGCCGCCTGCCCGCTGAGCCTGCCATAGAAACTACGCTCCAAATGCAGCTCTCCTGCCCCAGCCTTCTCGACCATGCCCCGAAGATATCCGCCCGGCGAGGCAACCTCACCGACACTGTGCTTCTCGAAGACGAGCGCAAATGCGGCCGTGGCCACTTGGGTCCCCATTCGATCCTGCGCTACGTTCCAGGCATGCTCTGAGATACCGATCATCGGCCTGAGTTGCCCGGCAACGCGGTGCAGGTCGCCCCAATCCTTCAGGAATCCACCCATATTGCGCGCCCAGGACGCGAATTCCGGACAGGCCTGCATGATTGTCGGCAGATCGAGCGCCGTCCGCTTCTTGCGCACCTCGGCAACCCAGTCTTCCAGCTCCCTATCAACCCACTCTTCGGGTGGAGCATTGGGTACCACGCCCGCCGCTTCCTCTTTTTTAGAGGAATTACTAGTTACAGGATTAAGTTGATTTGTAATTAGTATATGAGGTTCAGAAATGACCTCCCTGGGGTCCATTTCTTGAGTCTTTTTTGTGATTTGGGTGTCTTTGTTACCGATGTTTTCCACAGGTTTTGTCGCACCAGTCGCCTTGAGATAGGCCGCTTCGACCCGTTCCTGAAGTTCCTTGAACCACAACAGTAGCCGTTCCAACTGCTCAGAGGCTTCATGACGACGCGGAAGCCGGTCCAGAAGTTCCTCAAAGAGTCCAGTGAATTGGCTCCAGGGCCCGCGCAGCGCGCTGCTGATAGCCGCCTCAATCCGAGCGCGGATCATCCGGCGTGCCACCGTAATCTGACGCTTCAGGCGCTGGCAGAGCTCGCGCTCGGCCTGCAGCTCGGCATGAAGCTCCTCGAACTCCTCGACACGGGCTGAAAGCGGCGACAGATCGAAGCCATACGCCTCAACGATGCGCCCATCGGCGTCCCTACGGCCCCACCGCTTGCCATTCGGGCTGTCCTGAAAGGAAATCACGCCGATCTCGGCCAGGCGCCGCGCATGGCGCTTGAGCGCGGAGAGCGAAAAGCCCGTCCGCTCCATCAGATAGGCGTTCGACGCCCAGACGATCGGGCGCTGCCCCTCCTCCCAGTCCTGGGCCTGGGTGAAGGCCCCGAGCGTGTCGAGGAGCATCATGTCGCCAGCCTTCAGGCCGATATGTGCACCAACGCGCTTGAGCGCGACAAATGCTCGTGTTTTGGGTACTGCTACCCGTTCACCGGCTTGGGCAAGTTGCTCAGCAACCCCAAGACCCGGTGTCGGCTTGCGCCAACCTGTATGTTTCATGCCTGTATCTCACCTCCGGTTATGTGGAGGCAAAAGAAAGCCGTTCGCTCAAAAGCGTTCATCGTTGACAGTGATTCGTGGGAGAGGTATCTTCTAAGCGACCAAACTTTTCAGATTAGCTCTCAGGCCACGCTGCTTGGGGGCTTTTCTTTTGCCTAGATCATTGTTCCGACTGCTCCTCTTTTGTTGCGAGGAATTCGCTGTAGAGCTGATCCAGTCGACCGGAGAGAAAGTCTCCGAACTCGGTTGAATCCTGTGCTGTCAGCGAAATACTGAATGCCCTTCCGGACCGGCCGATTACCCCTTTGATGCGGCCTTTGCCGGCGGTCCAGGTGCGCTTCTTGGGTGCCATGCGCGTCTTTCTGCGCTTGGGTGTCCTGCCCGCCTCTGCCAGTCTGCTGTGCAGGAGCTCGAACCTTGCATCGCTATCCAGCTCGTGAAACCCTTCGAGTTCCAAGGCACCTTCAAGGACCTTTTGGTTCGCAGACTCCGAAGCCAGCTTCTTGAAATCCTCCCAGCGGTCACGGCCAATCTGCTTAGCGGGACCGATCCGCTCAATCACATGCCTCGGGATGTTCTGCGCGACAGACAACATGCGCGACAACAGCGTTCCATCAATGGTCAGCGCCGACTGGATCACATCCTTCGCCTGCCCCATATCAAGGAGGCTTTTTGCGAAAAGCGCCTTCTCGATGAATGAAAGATCCGCGCGCGCCGTGTTCTCTTGCCCTTGGGCGAGAATGTGCGCCACATCGTCCATTGGTTTGACTACAGCGCGAACCTTCCGGCCAAGGGCTGACGCCACGCGCACACGCCGATGGCCGAAGACGATCATATAGCGACCGTCCAGATCCGGGTGCGGGCGAAGCAGTACTGGAGTGTCCTGGCGACCAGTTGCAATCGACTCCTTCAGCTCGTTGAAGGCCTCGTCGTCGTCGCTGAGACGATCCGAAATGAAGGACACATCGATCAATTGGGGATCGATTTCGACGATGGTTTCCCCTTCGAGCAAGCGCTTCGAATTTTCGGCAAGATTGTCAATCGAGACCTTCATGGACTTTGATGCGCCACGCATCGCATAGCCTGATCGGCCAGAGTCCTTCGGCTGCTCGGAAGAACTGGCCATCACATTTTTCAGGAGGTCTTTACGAGCCATCAAACTGTCTCCTTCTGGGCGATCATAGACGTGAACACTCTGGACAAATGGCTGTCTGCACGGCTGTCAAAACTATCAATCTGCACGGCTGTCAAAGACGTCGTCATTCGCGCCCCCATGCTTTGTGGATCAGCTCCGAAACCTCATCGTTCACGTCGTTCAGTGAAGTGATTGCCCGGTCATAAGTTGTGCGAACAAACTGGGAGCGCTCGACCTCGTAGAGTGTCTGTTTAGTAATCCCAGCGTCGGAGATCGCCGTGGATTTCAAAACAGGCGCGGTAAGCATCTGGTTCGGGAACATCGCCTGCAGAAACCCGACCATCTGCTTCTGAGGGCCATCAGTGGGTTCAAACCTGGTAACCAGATAGCGAAACCATTTCAGTCGCATGTTCGCGCCAGCGTCTCGTATTGTCTTCATGATTCCGCCAAGCATGAGCAGAAATTGACTCATCGACATAACGTCCAGCATCTGTGGGTGGACGGTGACGATGACTGACGACGAGGCTGTCAGTGCGGTCAGCGTGAGATAGCCAAGCTGCGGTGGGCAATCGATCACCACGACATCATAGCGATCATCGACTTCGTCGAGCGCCTTAGAGATCCGAGTGAAGAAAAGGCGCCCCTCGTGGGGGTCGCTGCTCGTCAAGGCAACGGGGGTATCGTACTCATACTCTTGAAGTTCCAAACTTGCAGGCACGATATCAAGGTTAGGAAAGTTCGTTGGTCGGATTACTTCGATAATTGGCTTGCGTTGATCATCGTAGCGGAGCGTCTCGTAGAGCGATGGAACATTATCGAGCTCCGGCTGAATACCATGCAGAGCTGTCAGTGATGCCTGCGGGTCAAGATCGATCGCCAGTACACGATGCCCTTTCAGCGCCAAGTGCTGAGCCAGATGAGCCGCAGTCGTCGTCTTTCCGGACCCGCCTTTGAAGTTGACGACAGAAACTACATGCAGTTCCTCACCTTCACGCCGATGGGGCACATACCGCCGCTTTCCAGGCCGACCATGCTTGTCCAAATACGCCCGCAGTTCGAGCATTTGCTCAGCTGAATAACTACGCCTCCCCGACGACGAGGTTTCGGGATCAGGCCCCTTACCTTCTAGGTGGAGCTTCTTGATTGTCGACTGGGTCACGCCGAGATAATAAGCGACCTCCGCCAGCGAAAACTGACGTAGACCTTTCTGGGCATCTGGAGGATACTGTTCCTGCCGCAACATATTGAGACGGTCAGAAATCAGCTCTCCCTGTTGAAGGATGATCTCGTCGAAGGGTTGATCCTTCGTATCAGCCGTAAATGACCTATCTCGCATCCGCCTGCCCTCTAAATATCGCTTTTTCAGCAATTTATCCCTTTAAAGTGTCATCTACACGGAAAAATGAGTCTTAACAACGATTTTCACGCGGTGGCTT